>NZ_RZPL01000050.1:0-14872 GCF_004022805.1 Mesorhizobium sp. M7A.F.Ca.CA.002.04.1.1
GAACGACATCACCGCTGCGGCCGGCGGCGAGAGTATGTTCGGCGTCGCAAAGCCGCTCAACGATTATCTGTTCTTCTATCTCGGAGCACGGCTGCAGAGCAGGCTCATCCTCAACCACCAGATCTACAAGGGAAACTCCAGCGCCAGCTTCGATCACGGCCTGATGCGCCTGGAGAGCGAACTGGCCATGCGCGGGCGCCCGTCCGAAATCATCTGGAGCAGCAGCCCTGAGTGGCCCGATCTGGGCGAGGCCTACAGCGCATGGCTGGGCGAGTGTTCCGACCGCCTGAAAGCGTCGATCTCCGCGCTGACCCAGTTTGTCGAGTTCAGGACGGTCGTCCTGTCCAGCTATGCGCCGCAAAAGATTGCCGAGGCCTTGTGCGACGACATCGGCCGGGAATTCCCCGGCATCGAAGCGCTGCCGGCGCGCGTCACCATCAGCCCGAAGGCCGTCGGCGCGGCAAGCCTGCCATTCAGTTCGCGCTTCATGATCCAGTGATCGAGCTGAACCGGGTTGCCGGTCGGCCGATCATGCCCTCTGCAGGTCCATCAATGATTTTCAGGTGACCAGGCGAATCCGCTTGCCAGGACGCCCCACTTAATAGCATGTTAAGTGAACCCTGAGATCGCCATGAAAATCGCTGCGGATCACGCACTCAACGACAATGCCGCGACCAGCGCCGAAGCGCGCCGCTCGACGGTATTGGGCGATCGGATCAAGGCCTATCGCACCACGCGGCGCCTGACGCTGCGCCAGCTCGGCGACATGATCGGCACCACCGCCAGTTTCCTAAGCCAGCTCGAGCGCGGCCTTTCCGGCGCCAACACCAGCACGCTGATGCTGATTGCCAATGCGCTCGGCATCAGCCTCGCCGATCTTTTCGACGAATGCGAAGTGTCGCCGCACGCGGTGCTGACACGCAGCGAGCGGCCGGCGCTGCCGACCAGCGAAGGCTACCGCAAGACGCTGCTGTCGCGCCGGCCGATCCGCGAGATGGAAGTCTATTGCGGCGAGTTCGCCGTCGGCGGCTCGACCGGCGACGTGCCCTACACGCACGGCAACGCGAGCGAGATGTTCCTCGTGCTGCGCGGACGCGTGCAACTGACGCTCGGCGAGGAGAGCTTCACCCTCGAAGAGGGCGATAGCATCGAATATTCGACCTCGACGCCCCACCGGACGATCAATGTCGGCGATACGGTGGCCGAAGTGCTGTGGATCATTGCGCCGCCGACCAGCGGCGCCGTCGACCTCGACCAATATGTAGCCCGGAAAACGCTCGCGCCCGGCCTACCAAAATCAAACAGCGAGCCATCGGAGGGTTAGAAAATGGGAAGCAGATCAAGATTGGCCGGGTTCGTCGGCGCCGCCGCACTGGCCTTGCTTGCGGCCGCCGCTCACGCGCAGAACGCGCCGCCGGCCGGGACCGTGGTGGACGGCTCGCTGAAGGGAAAGACGCTGACCTTCGTCTCCTATGGCGGCATCTACCAGGACGGCCAGGTCGCCGCCCTCAAGGAATTCGTCGACAAGAGCGGCGTCAAGCTTTTGAATGATGGGCCGACCGAAATCGCCAAGCTCCAGGCGCAGGTCGAATCAGGCAATGTGACCTGGGATGTCGTCGATACGGACGATTTTCCGCCCTTCGTGCATTGCGGAAAACTGTTCCAGAAGCTGGATTTGACCAAGCTCGACATCTCGCACATCCCGCCCGGACAGGTCGGCGAGTGCAGCGTGCCGGCGATGAACTACGGCATGGTCCTGATGTACAAGAACGACACGTACAAGGACAATCCGCCGAAGGACTGGAAGGACTTCTTCGACACCGCGAAATTTCCCGGCACCCGCGCCATCGACGGCAGCGGCAGCCCGCTCGGCGGCCTGATCGAACAGGCCATCCTGGCAGACGGCGGCAAGGTCGACGCCATGACGCCGGCCGATATCGACAAGGGCATCGCCAAGATCAAGGCGATCGGTCCCGACACGATCTTCTGGAAGACGGGCGCAGAATCCCAGCAGCTCGCCGAATCCGGCGAGGCCGACATGATCATCATGTGGACCGGCCGCGCCATGACGGCGGTCAAGAACGGCGCTGCCTACACGCCGGTGTGGAAGGACTGGCTGGTCGTCATGGACCAGCTGACCATCCCGGTCGGCGCCAAGGACACCGACGCTTCCTACGCGCTGATCAACGCCTATCTCGGCAAGAAGTCGCAGGAGATCCTGACCGAGCAGACCTCCTACTCGCCGATCAACAACGAGGCACAGCCGAAGGTCGACGCATCCGTCGCCGCCTTTCTGACCAACACGCCGGACCACGCCAAGCTCGGCTATCAGCAGAACATCAAGTTCTGGGTCGCCAACTTCGCCGCCGCGTCCGACAAGTGGACAGCGCTGATGGCCGGCAACTGAGCCGGCTACCGCTGAGGTGACGGCGTGAGCCAGACATCGCATACGCCGACGGCCGGGGGTGATCATCCTCGGCCGCCAGGTGCCGTGCGGGCGCCGCAGCGGCGCCCGCGCCTTGCTGCCTATCCTTCGCTGCTGGCGATGCCCGCCTTGGCTTTGCTCATCGCCGCGATGGGCTATCCCTTGCTGACCGTCACGCTGCGCAGCTTCTCGGACCCATCTTGGGGCTTGCAGAACTATGCCTGGTTCTTTTCCACCCCGGTGAATGTCACCGTCCTGTGGCGCACCTTTTCCATCGCAGCCTGGGTCACCATCGTTTGCGTCATCGCCGCCTACCCCTATGCCTATCTCATGACGGCGGTCGGACCGCGCCTGCGGCTGGTCCTCATCCTGTGCGTTTTGGTGCCGTTCTGGGTCAGCGGCGTGGTGCGCACCCTGGCCTGGGTCATCCTGCTGCAGGATTCCGGCATCATCAATTCGGTCATCAGGCTGCTCGGCTTTGACGGCGTGAAGCTGATCCGCACGCAGACCGGCGTCGTCATCGGCATGGCGCAGGTGCTGCTGCCGTTCATGATCCTGCCGCTCTATTCGGTCATGCGCGGCATCGATCTGCGCCTCGTGCAGGCGGCGCGCAGCCTTGGTGCGCGCCCGGCACGCGCCTTCCTGCAAATCTATCTGCCGCTGTCGCTGCCCGGCGTTTTCGCCGGCGCCATCATCGTCTTCATCCTGTCGCTCGGCTTCTACATCACGCCTGCCCTGCTCGGCGGCCCGCGCAGCACCATGCTGTCGACGCTGGTGCAGAGCCAGGTGCTCAGCCTGCTCAACTGGGGCCGCGGCGGCGCCATGGGCGTCGTGCTGCTGGTCGCGACCTTCGTGCTTCTAGCGCTCGCCGCCCCGCTGATGCGCCAGCGCCACAAGCAGGCGTCCAGATCATGAGACTGGCACCATCCCGCCTTCTGCTCGGTCTGTTCTGCCTGCTGGTCGCCGTCTGGCTGGTGATGCCGACGCTGGTCATCATCCCGATGTCATTCAACGAGAAGAAGTCGCTCGCTTTCCCGCCGTCCGGCTTCTCCTGGCAATGGTACGAGAATTTCTTCACCAACCCCGATTGGCTGTCGAGCTTCTTCAATTCGCTGAGGGTCGCGGGCCTCGTCGCCGTCGCCGCCACGCTGATCGGCACGCTGGCGTCGCTCGGCCTCAGCCGCATGAAACATTCCGGCGCCGGCCTGCTGCGCGCCATCCTGATCACGCCGATGATCGTGCCCGGCGTGGTGCTGGCCATCGGCATCTACGCCGTCTATCTCGACTACCAGCTCGTCGGCACCACCACCGGCTTCGTCATCGCACATACGATGCTGGCGATCCCCTTCGTCATCATCGCCGTGTCGGCAAGCCTCGAAGTCTTCGACGCGCGGCTGGAGACGGCGGCGGCAAGTCTCGGCGCCAACCGCTTCACCACATTCCGCACCGTGACCTTGCCGCTGATCGCGCCCGGCATCCTGTCCGGGCTTTTGTTTGCCTTCGTCACCTCCTTCGATGAGATCATCGTCGCGCTGTTCATCACCAGTCCCTACCTGAAGACCTTGCCGGTGCAGATCTTCACCAGCATCACCCGCGACGCCGATCCGACGGTGACGGCCGTCGGAACCATCATCTTCATTGCCACGACGCTGATCATCAGCGCCGGGCTGATCATCAGCTCGAAATCGACGAGGAGTTGAGATGACTGCGAGGAAACGCGGCGCGGCCATCGACATCAAGTGCGCAACCAAGCGCTACGGCAATTTCACCGCACTCGACGATGTCAGCCTGCATATCGAGCCGGGCGAGTTCATGACGCTGCTCGGCCCCAGCGGCTCGGGCAAGACCACGACGCTCAACGTCGTCGCGGGCTTCACCGACCTCACCTCCGGCGACCTCGCCGTTGGCGGCAAAAGCATCGTCGCCCTGCCGGCGCACAAGCGCAACATCGGCGTTGTCTTCCAGCACTACGCGCTGTTTCCGCATATGACGGTCGGCAAGAACGTCGCCTATCCCCTCACCTTGCGCGGCATGGACAAGCAGGCGCGCGACCGTCTCGTCGTGCGCGCGCTGGACATGGTCAAGATGGCCGACTTCGCGCATCGCTATCCCTCCGAACTTTCCGGCGGCCAGCAGCAGCGCGTGGCGCTGGCGCGCGCCATCGTCTTCGATCCGCCGCTGCTGTTGATGGACGAACCGCTCGGCGCGCTCGACAAGAAACTGCGCGAATGGCTGCAGCTGGAGATCAAGCGCATCCACCGCGAACTCGGCACCACCTTCGTCTATGTGACGCACGACCAAGAAGAAGCGCTGGTCCTGTCCGACCGCATCGCCGTCTTCAATCAGGGCCGCATCGAACAGGTCGGAACCGGCCGCCAGCTCTACGACGAGCCGACGACCCTGTTCGTGGCCAAGTTCATCGGCGAATCGACCAGTTTGCGTGGCACCGCCCTGACGTCCGGAAACGAAACCAGCCTGACGATCGCCGGCCAGAAGATCGTGGCCAACGGCAAGCTCGCCAGCGGCAGCAAACCGGTGGTCCTGCTGCGGCCGGAGAAGCTTTCGCTTGCCGGCACCAACACGCCTCCCGCCGCCGGGCAGAACAGCCTCACCGGTCAAGTCAGCGAGGCGATCTATCTGGGCTCCGGCTCGAAATACCAGGTGACGTTGCGCGACGGCTCGGTCGCCATCGTACGCGCGTCGCTGGAAGCCACACCGTTCTCGATTGGTGACACGGTCGATCTGCGCTGGTCGGTCGTCGATGCAAAACTTCTTGCCGACGACGACCGCGCCGACATGACGATGACCTGATCGCTCTTTCCCCGCAGGATTTTTAGACATGGACGCCAAAGTCAACGGCAACGTCTCGTTCTGGTATGCCGACATCGGCCTGCCGCCCTATCGCGCGCCGCTTCCGGGCGATCTCGAAGCCGATGTCTGCATCGTCGGCGCCGGCTACACCGGCCTGTGGACGGCTTATTACCTGAAGAAGGCCGATCCATCGATCCGCATCGCCATCGTCGAGCGGGAGTTCGCCGGCTTCGGCGCGTCGGGCCGCAATGGCGGCTGGCTGTCCGGCGGCTTCAGCTGGTCGCGCGAGAAATATCTGCAGACCTCGACGCGCGGCGCTGTCATCGACATGGAAACGGCCATGCATGGCACGGTCGACGAAGTGATCAAGGTGACCGAAGCCGAAGGCATCGATGCCGACATCCGCCGCGTCGACAATCTGACGGTGGCGACCAACCCGCCGCAGCTCGAACGGATCAACGCCGCCTATGCCGATGCGATCGGCTGGAGCGTGCCGAGCGAGCGTGTCAGCCTGATCGGCCAGGCAGAGGCCAAGGCCCGCATCAACATCAGGAATGTGCTTGGCGGTTATATCCACCACGGCACCGCGCGTGTGCAGCCGGCCAAGCTGGTGCGCGGCCTGTCCGAAGCCGTCGAGCGGCTCGGTGTGCCGATCTACGAGCAGACCACCGTGACCGGCATCGAGAAGGGCAAGGTCACGACGAACCGCGGCACCGTGCGCGCGCCGATCATCATCCGTGCCACGGAAGGGTTCACGGCCGGCATACCAGGCAATGAACGGCTCTGGCTGCCGCTCAACAGCGCACAGATCATCACCGAGCCGCTGCCGCAATCACTGTGGGACGAGATCGGCTGGGAGGGCCATGAGCTTCTGGGCGACTCCGCGCACGCCTATTGCTATGCGCAGCGCACCAGGGAAGGCCGCATCACCATGGGCGGACGCGGCGTACCCTATCGTTACGGCTCGCAAACGGATGTGCGCGGCCAAACGCAGCAGGCCACGATCGAAAGCCTGCACGCGATCCTCACCCGGCTGCTGCCGCAGACAGCCAGGCTTCGCATCGACCACGCCTGGTGCGGCGTGCTGGGCGTGCCGCGCGACTGGTGCACGACGGCAGGGCTCGATCTTGAAACCGGCATCGGCTGGGCCGGCGGCTATGTCGGGCTCGGCGTCTCGAGTTCCAACCTTTCAGGCCGAACGCTGCGCGATCTCATCCTGCGCCGCGACACCGAATTGACCCGCCTGCCCTGGGTCAACCGAAAGGTCAGCAAATGGGAGCCAGAGCCGATGCGCTGGCTCGGCGTCCACTCGATGTATCAGCTCTATCGCGTCGCCGACGAGCGCGAGGAAGCCGGCCTCCAGCACACGTCGAAACTGGCCGCAATCGCCGACCGCATCACAGGACATTGAGAGACTGCCATGACCGACTTCCAGACCTTCGCCCACCTCGCCTCCATCGACCTCGGCGAGCCTGAGCCCAAGCCGACCTCGATCAGCGGCGATCAGTTCGAAGCCTCGACGACGCTGTGGACCTCGCCGGATGGCGCACTGGAAGTCGGCGTCTGGGAGTGCACGCCGGGCCGCTTCACGGCCTCGCGCGAGACCAATTCCGAAACCTGCCACATCGTGTCAGGCCGGGTCTCGCTGCATGGTCCCGATGGCCGCAGCGAGGACGTTGGTCCGGGCGAAATGCTGGTGCTGCCGAAAGGCTGGAAAGGCGAATGGACGATCCACGAGAAGACGCGGAAGCTCTACATCCTGCACTTCGAAGCGTGAGCCGGCTGGAACAGCCGCTACTCGTCGTCTGAACGATCACCCCCGGTAACGATCGGCTTGCCTTCTATCACACGCCGCAAGGCGTCGTTGATGCGGTCCTGCCAGCCGGGTCCATCCTCCTGGAAATGGTCCAGCACGGCGCGGTCGATTCGGATCGAAACAAGCTCCCTGACGCCTGGAGCGGCCGTGGGCTCTCGGACCGGGGCAGCCGGCTTCTTCACCGGCTTGAAAGCCGCCTCGGCGGCCGCCATCGGATTTGTCGGTCGGCGCGGGGGATTTGCCATTGGATGACCCTGACTGAGGATGATTCGTGCGCGACGTAGCACGCCTGAGCCACCATAGCCCAACCAGCACCGTCGCGCAGGCCCCTTTGGTCAGGACGATCACTCGGCTGCCTGGAGGCTCTGTGCGTCGATGATGACCCTGATCTCGGCGCGGCAGGAGCCGCAATTCGTGCCGGCATTCAGGGCCGCGCCGATTGCCGCGACGCTGCCGCAGCCGCGGCGTACCGCTTCCGTGATCTGGTTGGCGCCAACGCCGAAGCAGGAGCAGACGATGGCGCCGCGATCGACGTCGATCCCGCCCGGCCGCCCGGCCACGATCGCCAGCCTGCTGCGCCGATCAACATGATCGGCGCTCAGTTGTTCCGCCGCCCAGCCGCGCGACACGGCGACCGGGCCGGGCGCGACGAACAAGGCGCCTGACAGTTGGTCGTCGTCGAAGGCGGCGATGCGGTGCTGGCCGACGTCGCGGTCGTGATAAGCTGATATTTCGGCACCCAATGACGTACCGAACAGCGACCCGGCAAAGCCTGCCCAGTCGATGTCGTCATCGGCAAAGGCAAGCTCGACCCGCCAGCCGCCCTTGCACTTGGCCACGGCCCAGTAGGGCGCAGTATTAGGCTCCGGCCGCTGCCGAGCCACCGCAAAGCCAAAGGCCTTTGCCGCGAATTTCTCGATGCGGACGGCGACATGTTTCAGCGCCGGCTGACCGGAAATGGGATCGGTCAGCGGCGCGGTCAGCGTGTCGAGCCGGCCCTTTGCCGAGAACTGATCGGTCCAGTGCATCGGCGCAAACAGGCTGCCCTGGCGCTGGCGCGCCGTCACCAGCGCGCGCACCAGCACATCACCGCGCGGGCTGGAAACGCGCGCTATGTCGGCGTCACCGATGCCGAAGCGCTGCGCATCCGCCGGGTGGATTTCGACGAAGGGCTCGGCGATGTGCTGCGAAAGCCGCGGGCTTTTCCCCGTCCGCGTCATGGTGTGCCAATGGTCGCGGATGCGGCCGGTGTTGAGGATCAGCGGATAATCGGGGCTGGTGCGGATTTCCGTGGTGGGACGGATGGCGATGAAGCGCGCCTTGCGGTCGGGTGTGAAGAAGTTGCCGTTGGCGAAGAAGCGAGCCTGGAGCCCAGTCGTGCCGACCCCTTCTGGCCAACCTCCAGCTTGAGCGCCCCCCTCTCGCCTGCCGGCCATCTCCCCCTCAAGGGGGGAGATTGGCAGCTTTGCCGACTGCTTTCGCTTTGCGACGTTGTGAATTGGCGAAGACGGCCATGACAGCCGATCTCCCCCCTTGAGGGGGAGATGGCCGGCAGGCCAGAGGGGGGCGCCTTGGCTCGGCGCTGGCCATTGGAACGGCTCAAGCGCCTCATATCCCTCCGCATCAACCCCGGCATAAGCCCCGATGTCGAAATCCCGCGCACCATCATTCTCGAAACCCGACAGCGCGGCATGCTCGGCAAACACCTCCGCCGGCGACGCGTAGGAAAACGCCTCACCAAACCCCATCCGTTTGCCCAACTCGGCAATAATCCGCCAGTCAGGCAGCGCATCTCCGGGCACGCGCAAAAAAGCGCGCTGGCGCGACACACGGCGTTCGGAATTGGTGACGGTGCCATCCTTCTCGCCCCAGGCGGCGGCGGGCAGCCGGACATGGGCGTGGCGGACGGTATCGGTCCGGGCCAGCACGTCCGACACCACCACGAACGGGCACGCCTTGATCGCCGCTTCGACGGCATCGGCGTCCGGCATCGAATCGACCGGGTTGGTGGCCATGATCCACAGCGCTTTGATGTGCCCGTCGGCAACCGCCTTGAACATCTCGACTGCCTTCAGGCCGGGCTTTCCGGCAACGGCCGGCGCGTTCCAGAAGCGCTGCACGCGGTCGCGATGATCGGGGTTTTCGATCTCCATATGGGCAGCCAGCATGTTGGCCATGCCGCCGACCTCGCGCCCGCCCATGGCGTTGGGCTGGCCGGTCACCGAAAACGGCCCTGCCCCTGGCTTGCCGATGCGGCCGGTGGCCAAATGGCAGTTGATGATGGCATTGACCTTGTCGGTGCCCGAAGACGACTGGTTCACCCCTTGGCTGTAGACGGTCACGGTCTTGGAGGTCGCCGCGAACAGGCTGTAGAACCGGTCAAGCTCGTCCTCGCTCAGGCCCGTGGCAGCGGCGACGCCAGCCAGGTCCAGCGCGGAGGCGGCGAAAAGCGCTTGCCCGAAGCCCGTCGTGTGCGTCGTGATATAGGTGCGGTCGAGCGCATTGTGCTGGCCGAGGTAGGCGAGCAGCCCGGTGAACAAAGCGATGTCGCCATCCGGCGCGATCGCCAGATGCATATCGGCAATGTCAGCGGTCATGGTGCGACGCGGGTCGACCAGCACGATCTTCATCTCCGGCCGCTTTTCCCGGGCAGCCGCGATGCGCTGGTAGAGCACCGGATGGCACCAGGCGAGATTGGAGCCGACCAGCACGATCAGGTCGGCAAGCTCCAGATCGTCATAGGTTCCGGGCACGGTGTCGGAGCCGAAAGCGCGGCGGTGGCCGGCGACCGAAGAGGCCATGCACAGGCGCGAATTGGTGTCGATATTGGCGGAGCCGACAAAGCCCTTCATCAGCTTGTTGGCGACGTAGTAGTCCTCGGTCAGCAACTGGCCGGAGACATAGAAGGCGACCGCATCGGGCCCGTGCTCGGCAATGGTTTGCGAGAAGGTCGAGGCGACGAGGTCGAGCGCCTCGTCCCAGCCGGCGCGGCGGCCGTGGATCTCTGGATGAAGCAGCCTGCCGTCGAGATCGATGGTCTCGGCCAGTGCCGAGCCCTTGGAGCAGAGCCGGCCGAAATTGGCCGGGTGGTCGGGGTCGCCGCGCACGGACACTTGCCCGTCCGCGGCGACCTTCGCCAGCACGCCGCAGCCCACCCCGCAATAGGGGCAGGTGGTCCTCACCTCGCGCGCTTCATCGATCTCCATGGGGTCAGGCCGCGCGGCTGACCAGCGCTTCCAGCGCAATGAACAGATGCTCGCCTTCGATCCGCACCGGAATGGTGCGCACCGCGCCCTCGTCGGCGCCGAGCGCCTTGCCCGTTTCCAGCGAAATCACCCAATTGTGCAAGGGACAGGTCACCGCCGCGCCGTGCACGATGCCCTGGCTGAGCGGTCCGCCTCTGTGCGGGCAATGGTCGTCGATGGCGTAGACCTGATCGTCCTGGGTGCGGAAGACCGCGATTTTTCCTTCCGGCGTGGCGACGCAGCGCGCGCCGCGGCGAGGGATGTCGGAGAGAGAGCCTATCGATATCCAGTTCATGACGCTCACTCCGCCGCCTGCGCAAAACCGACCGAAGCCATTGGCCGGAATTCGTGCTTGTCCTTGCCGGAAACGCGTTCCGACCACGGGTCGACCTGGGCGAATTTCTGGCTGAAGACGAAGCGCTCGTAATAGGCCTTGCGCTTGTCGCCATCGTCCATGATCTGGCGCTTGATCTCGGGGATGCCGATGCGCTTGGCCCATTTGTAGATGCGCTCGAGGTAGCGGCCCTGCTCGCGGTACATCTGCGTCAGCGCCACGATATGCTCCAGCGCCTCGTCCTCGGTTCTGACCAGGCCGAGTACTTCGGTGCCCTTGATGTCGAGGCCGGCCGCGCCGGCAAAATGGATCTCGTAACCGGAGTCGACGCAGATCACGCCGACATCCTTGCAGGTCGCCTCGGCGCAATTCCTGGGGCAACCCGACACCGCCATCTTGACCTTGGCCGGCGTCCACGAGCCCCACATGAATTTTTCGATGCGGATGCCGAGGCCCGTCGAATCCTGCGTGCCGAAGCGGCACCAGTCCGAGCCGACGCAGGTCTTCACCGTGCGCAACCCCTTGGCATAGGCGTGGCCGGAGACGAAGCCGGCCTGGCCGAGATCGGCCCACACCGCCGGCAGGTCTTCCTTGCGGATGCCGAGCATGTCGATGCGCTGGCCGCCGGTGACCTTGACCATCGGGATTTCAAACTTGTCGACAACGTCGGCGATGGCGCGCAGTTCAGCGGCATTGGTCACCCCGCCCCACATGCGCGGCACCACCGAATAGGTGCCATCCTTCTGGATGTTGGCGTGGACGCGCTCGTTGATGAAGCGCGACTGGTAGTCGTCGGCGTAGTCGTCCGGCCAGTCGCAGACGAGATAGTAATTGAGCGCCGGCCGGCATTTGGCGCAGCCGCAGGAGGTCGTCCATTCCAGTTCCTGCATGACGGCGGGAATGGTCTTCAGGCGCTTGGCGATGATCAGCCGGCGGACCTCGTCATGACCGAGCGTCGTGCAGCCGCACATCGGCTGCACCGCCGCTGGATTGTATTTGTCGCCGATGGTCAGCACCATCAGCTTCTCGACCAGCCCGGTGCAGGAGCCGCAGGAGGCCGACGCCTTGGTGTGGGCGCGCACGTCGTCGAGCGAGGTCAGGCCCTTGGCCGTGATCGCGCCGGTGATCTTCCCCTTGCAAACGCCGTTGCAGCCGCAGATCTCCGCATCATCCGGCAAGGCTGCAACGGCCGCCATAGGGTCCAGCGGGGCACCCCCCTGGTAGGACTGGCCGAAGATGAGCGTATCGCGCATCTCCGATATGTCGGTCTGCTTTTTCTTGAGATCGTTGAACCAGGCGCCGTCCGCCGTCTCGCCATAGAGCACGGTGCCGATGATGCGGTCGTCCTTCAGCACAAGCCGCTTGTAGACGCCGGCCGCCGCATCGCGCAGCACGATCTCCTGGCGGTCCTCGCCCTCGGCGAAGTCGCCGAGCGAGAACAGGTCGATGCCGGTGACCTTGAGCTTGGTCGGCGTGTCCATATGGACGAAGGCCGCCGCTTCGTTGCCGGCAAGCTGGCTGGCTGTGACGCGCGCCATCTCGTAGAGCGGCGCGACGAGGCCATAGACCTGGCCGTTGACCTCGGCACATTCGCCGAGCGCGTAGATGTCGGGATCGTTGCTGCGCATGCCGGCATCGACGACGATGCCCCTGTTAACGGCGATGCCGGCCTGTTTGGCCAGCGCCGAATTCGGCCTGATGCCGACGGCCATCACCACAAGCGTTGCTGGGATAATGGTGCCGTCAGCAAGTTCCACCTGTCCGACCTTGCCGTTGCCGGTGATAGCCTGTGTGTTGGCCTTGGTGATGACCTTGATGCCGCGCTGCTCCACCGCACGCTGCAAGAGATAGCCGGCGGCCGGATCGAGCTGGCGCTCCATCAAGGTCGGCATGACATGCAGCACGGTGACGTCCATGCCTTGCGCGTTGAGGCCCGCCGCCGCCTCCAGACCCAGCAGGCCGCCGCCGATGACCACCGCCTTGGCCCGCGACTGGGCAGCGAGCATCATCGCCTGCACGTCGTCGAGATCGCGATAGGTCAGCACGCCCGGCAGGTCATGGCCCGGAACCGGAATGATGAACGGTACCGAGCCGGTGGCGATGACGAGCTTGTCGTAGGGCTCGGTGACGCCGTGATCCGAGGTGACGGTCTTCGCCGTCCGGTCGATGGCAACGATCTTGTGGCCCTTGTAGAGGGTGATGTTGTTGGCGATGTACCAGCCGTCGCCATGGATGATGATCTCCTCATAGGCCTTCTCGCCCGACAGCACCGGCGACAGCATGATGCGGTCGTAATTGACGCGCGGCTCGGCGTTGAAGATGGTGACGGTGTAGCGGCCCGGAGCCTGTTCCAGCAGGTGCTCCAGCATGCGCCCGGGGGCCATGCCATTGCCGATGATGACAAGTCTTTCGCTCATGGTGCTACTCCGCGGCTTCGACGAAGCGGTGGCGTTCGTAGAGGAACTTCAGAACCGCCTCGCGGCAGCGCAGGAAGGTCCGGTCGGAAGAGAGTTCGACGCGCCGGCGCGGCCGCGCCAGCGGCACGGCAAGCACTTCGCCGATGGTCGCCGCCGGACCGTTGGTCATCATGACGATGCGGTCGGAGAGCAGCACCGCCTCGTCGACGTCATGGGTGATCATGATCGTCGTCGAGCCGAGCCTGGAATGGATGTCCATCACCGCGTCCTGCAGATGGGCCCGCGTCAGCGCATCGAGCGCGCCGAACGGCTCGTCGAGCAGCAGGATCTTCGGCTCCATCGCCAGCGCCCGGGCGATGCCGACGCGCTGCTTCATGCCCCCGGAGATTTCCGCCGGGCGCTTGTCCTTGGCATGCGCCATCTGCACGAGGTCGAGATTGCGCATGATCCAGTCATGCCGCTCGACTTTGCTCTTCGAACGGCCGAAGACCTTCGACACCGCCAGGTTGATGTTTTCGTAGACGGTCAGCCACGGCAGCAGCGAGTGGTTCTGGAACACCACGGCGCGTTCCGGTCCAGGGCTGTCGACCTCCTTGTCCTCGAGCAGCACGGCGCCGGCCGACACCTTGGTCAGCCCGGCGATCAGATTGAGCAGGGTCGACTTGCCGCAGCCGGAATGGCCGATGATGGAGACGAATTCGCCCTTGTCGATGGTCAGCCTGATGTCCTTCAACACCTCGCTGACCTGGGCACCACGCGTGAAGGATTTGTCGATATGGTCGAGCTTCAGATAGGCCGTCATCGCCCCTCTCCTCACTTTGCCGTTGTGCCGCGGGTGACGAAGGCGCCGACCGCCGCGACCAGCCGGTCGAGGCAGAAGCCGGTGACGCCGATATAGGCGAGCGCGACGATGATGTCGGGCAGCCGCGACGAGTTCCACGCATCCCAGATGAAGAAGCCGATGCCGACGCCGCCAGTCAGCATTTCAGCGGCGACGATGGCGAGCCAGGACAGGCCGATGCCGATCCTCAAGCCGGTGAAGATGTAAGGCGCGGCGGCCGGCACCATGATCTTGACGAAGAATTCGAACTGGTTGAGCCGCAGGATGCGCGAGACGTTGCGGTAGTCCTCGGGAATGTTGCGCACGCCGACCGCGGTGTTGATGATGATTGGCCAGATCGAGGTGATGAAGATGACGAAGATCGCCGACGGGCTGGAATCACGGAACGCCGCCAGCGACAGCGGCAGCCAGGCCAGCGGCGGCACCGTGCGCAGGATCTGGAACACCGGGTCGAGGCCGCGCATCGCCCAGATCGACTGGCCGACCAGCGCACCGAGCGCGACGCCGACGACCGCCGCCAGGCCGAAGCCGACGGCGACGCGCTGCAGCGAGATCAGCACGCGCCAGGCCAGACCTATATCCTGCGGGCCATTGTCGAAGAACGGATGCGCTATCAGGTCGTAGGCCTCGTTCCACACCTGGGTCGGCGGCGGCAGGCTCGATGTCGGCGACGAACAGGCGATCTGCCAGACGACCAGCATCAGCGCGATGACGATGATGGGCGGCACCAGCGCGCTCGCCAGTTTGCCGGCGATGGCGAGCGGCTCGAAGCGGCGCCGTGCCTTGGCAGTGAAGGCGATGACCTCCGCCGGCTTGGCGGGAAAGGCCTTCACCTTGGTGTCCTCGATAGTCTGGATCGACATGTCTGGGGAAAACTCCTTGGGGGCAGGTAGTGATCGCAAGCGGCGCATGCGCGCCGCTTGCGATCAGGCTACGCCGATGCCTTGATCTTCAGGCTGTCGAGATAGGCGGACGGGTTGGCC
>NZ_RZPL01000510.1:0-4312 GCF_004022805.1 Mesorhizobium sp. M7A.F.Ca.CA.002.04.1.1
TGTTTTTTCCGTGACGCGGAGCCGCCGCGTGACTATATCCCAGACATGACCACGACGATCCAGACGATCCGCGACGACTTCTCGTTCCTCGAGGAATGGGAAGACCGCTATCGTTATGTCATCGAACTCGGCGAGGCGCTGCCGCCGTTTCCGGACGAGCAGCGCAGCCCCGCCAACAAGGTGCCGGGATGCGTCAGCCAGGTCTGGCTGACCACTGAACGCGGAGCTGGAGCCGATCCTGTCATCACCTTCTCCGGCGATTCGGACGCTCATATCGTGCGTGGGCTGGTCGCGATCATGCTGGCGCTGTTTTCCGGCAGGACCGCCAGCGAAATCCAGAAGACCGATGCGGAAGCGACATTGAAAGAACTCGGCCTCGACGAACATCTGTCGCCGCAGCGCGCCAACGGCCTTCGCTCGATGGTCAAGCGCATCAAGCGCGACGCCGAGGCAGCGCTCAAGCAGACCGCCTGACGCTTCCCGACCCGATCCGCGCGTCGCGGCTCGCAAAAATCAAACGGCGCCCGAAGGCGCCGTTGATGTCGATCCGATCTGGCTGGCAGCAATTACCGCGCTTTGCGCTTGCGGCCGAGACCCATCTTCTTGGCGAGTTGGGACCGGGCAGCTGCATAGTTGGGTGCAACCATCGGATAGGTAGGGTCGAGGTTCCACTTTTCGCGATACTGGTCCGGCGTCAGGTCATAGTGGGTCATCAGGTGGCGCTTCAGCGACTTGAACTTCTTGCCGTCTTCAAGGCAGACGATGTAGTCGTCATGAACCGACCGCTTCGGGTTGACCGCCGGCTTCTGCTTGTCGGCAGGCGGCTGTTCGGCGGTTCCGCCCACACGCCCGAGTGCGGCATGGACATCGGATATCAGGTTCGGCAGTTCGCCGACCGGCACGGGATTGTTGCTGACATAGGCGGCCACCACATCGGCGGTCAATTCGATCAGCGCATCGCTGTTTCTGGAAGGTGTTTCGACAATATCCATGGTCTTCGGTCCCCAACAAGAGTTACATCGATCTGCGCCCTTTTTTACAAGCAGGGCATCGCACGAATTTTGTGCAGGTAGAGTTTCTACGATTCGTGTCGCGGGCACATCAATGAGCGTGCAGACCAAGTAAGTCAATTCACCCCTCGCGCTATATTGAACGATATTGATCAAATGTTCCGCGATCAGCTTCAATCTTTCGTGCATTGTGTAATTTATCGATATTTCGCGTTCCCGTCGGCGGCAGCTGACGCAACGTCAGATCGCCGTTACATTCGTGGCAACTCACGAAACGGGTTTTAATGTTTGATCTTGCTTGGCTATCGCTCGAGAAATATTGGTTGTTCGCATTTGCCCACAAAACCACAGGTTGCCGTGGTCATACACAAGCAATCAGGCGACATGCCAGTCATCCGACCGATCGGCTGATTGCTGCCGCGTCAATCAATGCGGGATGATGTATTTGCCATAGGCCCAGCCGGTGACGAAATTGCCGTTCTGGACCGGATCATGCCAGACTTCGCACCAGCGATAGCGAATCTTTTGTGCCTGCTTCCATGCCGGCTGGTTGGCGATGTCGAGCAGGTTTATTCCGCCGGTGCATCGCCCGGTCATCTGCAGAACGGTACCGTTCGGATATCCCGCCTGCTTTTGGGATGTGCCCGAAGGGTATTTGCGTACATTGAGCGTGTCGCCGAACGGGACATTGGCCACTTGCCAAGCCGCGAATACGGTCGCATGAGACTGGCCGGCAAAGCCCAGAGTTAGCGAAGCAACGGCGAAAGCCGCAGCAGTCCGAGACCAAATAGTCATCATCTCTCCTCCCGGCTCATCTCCTGGAGCCGACACAACCCATACGCTCCGGCTCTTGAACCTGCCCTGATCGGCGTGTTCATTTGCCATTCAAGATACTTCTCCATTCGAGATGGCCCTTCAAGATACTGGCCCATTGAAGATACTGGCAAAGCGAGATGCAATGACCAAGACATCCATATTTCCGATCGTCAGCCCGCCAACGCCCGAGAAGCGGCCGGTTTCCGACACGCATCACGGCATCACGCGAACCGACGACTATGCCTGGCTACGGGCCGACAACTGGCAGGAGATGTTCCGCGACCCGTCATTGCTCGATGCGGGGATCCGCGCAGAACTCGAGGCGGAGAATGCCTACCAGTCGAAGCTGATGGCCGACACGGTCGAACTGCAAAAGCAGCTTTTCAAGGAGATGAAGGGCCGTATCAAGGAAGACGATTCTTCCGTGCCGATGAAGGATGGGCCCTATGCCTACGGCTCGTCCTTTAAACTTGGTGGCGAGCAGCCGCGCTATTTCCGCATGTCGCGCGACGGCGGCGCCGAGCATATCCTGCTCGACGGCGATGCGGAGGCCGCGGGCAAGGCCTATTTCCGTCTTGGCGGTGTCGACCATTCGGCCGACCACGCCAAGCTGCTATGGGCATTCGACGACAAGGGCTCCGAATTCTACACGCTTCGCGTGCGTGACCTTGCCGATGGCAAGGAGCTTGCCGACCAGATCCCCGACACCGGCGGTTCAGGCGTCTGGAACGCAGGCAATGACGGCTTCTTCTACACCCGTCTCGATCCCAACCATCGCCCGTCCAAGGTACTCTTCCATGCGCTGGGCGACAGCCCGGACAGCGACCGGCTGATCTATGAGGAAACCGATCCCGGCTTCTTCATGAATGTCGACGGCACCCGCAACAACGAATGGATCATGATCGGCATCAACGATCACGAGACTTCGGAATACCGCCTGATGCGCGCCGACGATCCGTTTGCCGAACCGAAACTGGTGTCGCCGCGCGAGGTTGGCCTTCAATACGAGCTGGAAGAAGGCGGCGATATCTTCTTCATCCTGACCAATGCCGACGGCGCCAAGGACTTCAAGATCATGACGGCGCCGGCGAGCGATCCCGTGCGCGCCAACTGGCAGGAACTGGTGCCGCACGAGCCCGGCCGGCTGATCCTGTCGGTGATCGGCTTCAGGGACCACATGGTCCGGCTCGAACGCAAGGAAGGCCTGCCGCGCATTGTGGTGCGCGACCGTATCAGCGGCGAGGAGCATCTTCTGTCCCTCGACGAGGAGGCCTTCTCGCTCGGCCTGTCGGGTTCCTATGAGTACGACACCGAGATCATGCGCTTTTCCTACTCGTCGATGACGACGCCCGCGCAGGTGTTCGACTATAACATGCGCACCCGCGAGCGGGTGCTGCTGAAGACCCAGGAAGTGCCGTCCGGCCATGATGCGGACCATTATGTCACGCGGCGGCTGATGGCGCCGGCCAGCGATGGCGAACTGGTGCCGATCTCGCTTTTGCATCATCGCGACACGCCGCTGGACGGATCCGCACCTTGCCTGCTTTACGGCTACGGCTCCTATGGCATCACCGTGCCGGCCGCCTTCAACACCAACTGGTTCTCGCTGGTCGACCGCGGCTTTGTCTTCGCCATTGCTCACGTTCGCGGCGGCAAGGACAAGGGCTATGGCTGGTACGATGACGGCAAGCGGGAGAACAAGATGAACACGTTCACCGATTTCATCGCCGTCGCGCGCCATCTGGTCACCGAGCGTTACACGGCGCATGACCGTATCGTCGCGCAAGGCGGTTCGGCCGGCGGCATGCTGATGGGTGCCGTCGCCAACATGGCGCCGGATTGTTTTGGCGGCATCGTCGCCGAGGTTCCCTTCGTCGATGTGCTCACCACCATGCTCGATGCGACCCTGCCACTGACGCCGCCGGAATGGCCCGAATGGGGCAACCCGATCGCGTCCGCCGACGACTATCGGACGATCGCTGCCTATTCGCCCTACGACAATGTCTCTGATCACGACTATCCGCCGATCCTGGCGCTGGCCGGTCTCACCGATCCGCGCGTCACCTATTGGGAACCGGCCAAATGGGTGGCCCGGCTGCGCGACCGCAAGAGCGGCGACAATCCGGTTCTGTTCAAGATCAATATGGATTCCGGCCATGCAGGCGCTTCCGGCCGGTTTTCGCGGCTGGAAGAGATCGCCTACACCTACTCCTTCGCGCTGAAAGTGATGGGCAAGGCGCAGCTTACGGGAGCAACCAACAAATGATCGACCTGACCACCCTGATCGCCTACATCGCGGTCGTGCTCGGCTTGTTGTCCGCCATCGGCCCGTTCGCCATCGACATGTATCTGCCCGCGCTGCCGTCGATCGGCGCCGATCTGCATGCCGGCACCGCTGCCGTGCAGATGAGCCTGTTGATCTTCTTCCTGTCGATGGGCTTTGGCCAGATCGTCGTCGGGCCGATCTCCGACATGGTCGGCCGCAA
>NZ_RZPL01000511.1:0-4309 GCF_004022805.1 Mesorhizobium sp. M7A.F.Ca.CA.002.04.1.1
ACCAAGCTGCGTGTAGATTTCGACGATGCCGTATTTGTAGGCCGGTTCGTCGCCCGGCGCGCGTCTTGTCCCTTCGGGGTAGATGATGAGCTGGCGAGGGTTGCGCGCCATCTCTTCCTTGGTCGCGGCGACCACGGCCTTCAGTGCCTTCGAACGGCTGCCGCGATGAACCGGGATCATGCGCATCTTCATGATGTACCAGCCGAAGAACGGGATCCAGGTCAGCTCGCGCTTGAGGATGTAGAGCGGGTCCTGAAGGAAGGGGAAGAAGGCGATCGCGTCCCAGAACGACTGATGCTTTGGTGCCAGGATGAAGGAGCCTTCGGGCAGGTTTTCCCGGCCGGTGATCTCGTTCTTCGTTCCGGCGATCTTCTCGTAAAGCCACATCGAGGTGCGCGACCAGAATTTCGGCACGAACCAGGCGCGGTGCCGGGGCGACAGGAAATAGTAGGGGGTCCAGAGGATCATCTGGACGATCAGGTTGACGTAGAAGACGAAATTGAACGTCAGCGATCTGATGTAGAGCATTGGGGGAGCCCGGTGAGGAGGTGAGCGTTGGTTACACCAAGCGCGGGAAAAAAGGAAATGGCCGCAGGGCGCTTTGGGTGGCGACGAAGAACGGCCACCGATGGGTTGGCCTGGTTCCGCTACATCAGCCGCGCCAGCCGCGCCTTCAGGCGCGGAGCGGCAAAATCGAGGAAGGCGCGCAGCTTGACCGGCAGCAGGCCGTGGCCCGCATGCACCAGGCTTACCGGCCATGGCGCCGGCTCGAATTCCTGCAGCAGGACGCGCAGCGCGCCGGACCGCAGCGCGGCTTCGATCTGGTAGGAAAGCACACGCGTCAGCCCGACGCCGGCAATCGCGGCATCGATGGCCGCTTCGGCGGTGTTGACCTGAAGCCGCGAGCGGACCCGAACCGGGATTTCGGCCTTGCCCTTGATGAAGCTCCAACTGGCGGCGGAGGCGAGCCCCTCGAAGGTGATGCAATCGTGTGTTTCCAGATCCTCCGGGGTCGTTGGCGTGCCGTGTTCGGCCAGATAGGCCGGGCTGGCGCAGACGACGCGGCGGATCGCGCCGACGCCGATGGCGACCAGGCTCGAATCGGGCAATCGGCCGATGCGGATGGCGAGATCGAAATGGTCCTCGACCAGCTGGGTTATGCGATCGGCCAATGTCAGGCGGATGTCCACGTCGGGATAGGCGGCGAGAAAGCCGGTGACGACCGGCAGCACGTGCAGGCGGCCAAAGACGACCGGCGCGGTGATGGCCAGTTCGCCGGTCGGAACACTGTATTCGCCGGCGGCCGTGCGTTCGGCCTCGCCGACGTCGTCCAGGATGCGGCGGCAGGCGGCAAGATAGGCCTGGCCGGCATCGGTCGGTGTCAGCCGTCGCGTCGAACGATTCAGGAGGCGTGTGTTCAGATGGCGCTCGAGATCGGAAATCTTGCGGCTGACCGTCGCCAGCGGAATGCCGAAACGGCGGCTGGCCGCGGAAAGGCTGCCGGCGTCCACCGCGGCGACAAAGAGCGACATGGCCTCGAGACGATCCATAGCTTCTTCCGAAAAATGGAAGGACAAGTTACGAATATGCCACCTGCCTTTGAATGATGGAAGGCTTATATTCCAGTCTGTCGGCCCTGCCTGCAGCATGGCCTCGCACAGGAGTTGCCATGTCCGAAGCCCGCCCGCCGCTGCCGCCGTTTACCGCCGAGACCGCAGCGCAGAAGGCGCGCATGGCCGAGGATGCCTGGAATTCACGCGATCCAGCGCGGGTCGCGCTCGCCTATACAAAGGACAGCCGCTGGCGCAACCGCGCCGAATTCCTGCAAGGCCGCGACGCCATCCAGGCCTTCCTGACGCGCAAATGGAGCCGCGAGCTCGACTACCGGCTGATCAAGGAGGTCTGGGCCTTCCACGGCAACCGCATCGCCGTGCGTTTCGCCTATGAATGGCACGACGACAGCGGTTCATGGTTCCGCAGCTACGGCAACGAGAACTGGGAATTCGACGAACACGGGCTGATGCGTCTGCGCATCGCCAGCATCAACGACCTGCCGATCAGCGAGGCAGATCGCAAGTATCACTGGCCGCTCGGCCGGCGGCCGGACGACCACCCGACACTGTCGGAGCTCGGACTTTAGCATCTTGCCGCAAGGAAGCTTTCGATGAACGCGCATGCTTTCACCAGCGACGTCGCCTTCACGCCGACCGTCAAGGCGATCCAGGCCCGCAAGGGCTCACGTCAGTCCTACGCCCGCGTCGAGGAGCGTGGCGGCTGGCAGGCCGGCATCACCCCGGACCTTGCCGCCTTCATCGAAATGCAGACCAGCGTCTTCCTGTCGACCGCCAACCGCGAGGGGCAGCCCTATGTCCAGCATCGCGGCGGGCCGGCCGGCTTCGTCAAGGTGCTGGATGAACATACGATCGGCTTCGCGGATTTTTCCGGCAACCGGCAGTTCATCACGCAGGGCAATCTGGCCGACAATCCAAGGGCGTTCCTGTTCCTGATCGACTATATGCACCGCCAGCGCATCAAGCTCTGGGGCACCGCGCGCGTCGTCGAGAACGATGCCGAACTGATGGCGAAGCTGATGCCGCAAGGCTACAGAGCGCGCGCCGAGCAGGTCGTCCTGTTCACGGTCTCGGCCTGGGATGCCAATTGCCCGCAGCATATTCCACAACGGTTCGAGGCAGCCGACGTCGCGGCGGCACTCGGCGAGCGGGACAAGCGTATCGAACGCCTTGAGCAGGAGATCGCACGGCTCAGGGGAAATTCGGGCGCGGCCGCAGGGGAATAATCAGCCGCCGGCCGCGGTTTCGGCCAGCGCGATGCCGTTGGGCGTCGGCTTGACAGGCACGATGCCGCGCGCCAGCGCAAGCAGATATTTGTTGTATTCGGTGAACAGCACGCGCAATGCCCGCGGCTTGGTCAGCCAGCCGCCATTGTCGAGGTTGGAATTGACCACCGGATAGGGCTCGAGCTTGGCGCCATGCAGCAGCCTGCCCATTTCCAGCAGGCTGCGCGGCATATGATAATTGTTGGTGACGAGGATCACCGTGCCATAGGCGTGGCTCTCGACCCATTTGGCGCTTTCCTCGGCATTGCCGATCGTGTCGAGCGCGGCGCGGTCGATGTCGACGCAACAGGAGAACAGATTCTTGTCGCCGCCGGTTGCCGCCTGCAGCTGGCGACGGCTGGCCGAAGGATGCACGCCGCTGATCAGCAGCCGTTCGCCCTTGCCGGACGCCAGCAGATCCATCGCGGCATCGAGGCGGGACTGGCCGCCGGTCAAGACGATGATCGCGTCTGCCCTGGCCGGATTGGCGGGCGTCGTCAGGGGACTGACCTTGTTGGCGAACCAACCGAAACCGCCGGCAAACAAAGTTGCAAGGATGAGGACGGAGAGGGCGGACAGGCGCAGCGTGGCTCTTAGACGGCTCACAGCGCGGCGGTCATGCGAACGTGCAACCACCACTGGCATCTGCCCAGCCGTACCGGTCGAATCCCGCGCGTCCATCGCCATATGGTTAATCCTGAAATGCGGCCTTGGGTAGGTAAAAGACGCACTTTGCGTTACGCGAATTCTCTATTCGTGATCACCCTGTTTTATCCATGTCGTTGTCCCAAAACCGGTTCCCACTTTTGGGCGACATGAATTAGCCTGCATCCGGTTGGCGGACATCGATGTCGCTGAGATAGGCAACGACGGTGGCGTGCGAGGTTGCCGCCGTCAGTCCGCCGATCACCAGCACCATCAAGACGACACCGAGATAGCCTGCCGAACCGATGGCGAAATTGCCGAACAGGGCGGTCGCCTGGTCGGCCTGCGGCGTCGCCATATTGCGCGACGACCACCAGGAAAAGACGATGAACACGAGCACTGCGGCGGCACCGCCGGCCGCCGCTCCCTTCATGCCGGTGACCAGGAAATGCCGGCGGAATTCGCGCGCGATAAAGCGTGCCTCGGCGCCGACGAAATGCAGGACTTCGATGATGTGACCGTTGCCGGCCATGGCGCCGCGCGTCGCGAACACCACCGTCAGCACCGTCGCCGACAGCATCAGCGCCAGCACGGCGATGCCGATGGTCACCGTGGTGCGGGCCATCGCCACCAGCCGGTCGACCCAGGTGCGGTGATCGTCGAGCGATGCGCTCGGCAGTTTCGGGGTGATCGCGGCGCGTATGGCGGCGAAATCGGGCGGGCTGTTCTCGTCGATGGTGACGATGATCAGTCGCGGCACCGGCAATTCGTCGATGTTGAGGCCCGAGCCCAGCCAGGGCTCAAGGAGCCGCGCGGTCGCCTCGCGGT
>NZ_RZPL01000512.1:0-4296 GCF_004022805.1 Mesorhizobium sp. M7A.F.Ca.CA.002.04.1.1
CGCTTTGCGTGCGTCAAAATCTTTCACGGAAATCCCATGCGGCGAGGGGATGCGCGCCCCTGTCGCCAGGGACGCGCACCTCTGCGGCCTACTTCTTGGGAGTAATTTCAGCAGGCAGATACCGTGAAATTTCGAAGCCAGCGGCAACCTGACACATGGTCGGTTTTTTCCAGTTCTTCTTCATGACATTTCTCCTCTTATACCAGCCCGAAGGGACCGATCCTGTCGTTAGCCAACCATTGCAGGGCACCGACGCAATGGCTCGTCCATCAAGTTTCAAAATGGACAAATGAAACAATAGGTTTTGAAAAATTGAAAACAAACTATCGAGAATAATTGCAGTCCTTATTTCAATTGTTCGTTGCGTAGGGTTTTTTCTCCTCCAGTGGAAGGTTTGCATCTTCCCATCCATCGGCGCCGAGCGGATACCAGATCACTGAACTGTAGCCCCACTGGACGGCCCGTTTCGCCGCATTCCACGACATCCAGCAATTCGTCATGCAGTAGAACAGAACCGTGCGCGACTTGTCCGTCCCGGCCTTGGCCGCGAGGCCTTGGCGAAAATAGCTGGCGGTCTCCTGCGAAATAGCGCCGTATCCCACATTGGCCAGCCATATGCTGCCTGGAATGTCCTTTCTGACCTTGTCTCTCCATATCGTCCCTGCCGGCAAATTGGCCGGTTTGGGCGTGTCCGGCATCACGTCGAAGAAGATCGCCTTTTTCGCTCGCCACAGCGCTTCCGCTTCCACCGTCGTCACCACCCTCGCGCCTTGCAGCGTCCGCGGCACCGGCGCCCGATAGTCGTCCATCCGGAAACCGCTGGGTTCGGCGATGTCGCCAGCCCATGTCGGCTCGGCCAGACCCAGAAGGCTCGCGGCGACCAGCACGAAAATAGTCTCCCTTCCATTCATTGGGTAATCAGGTTGTCGTGTTCGTCGATCAGCGGCACGTTGTAGCTCAGCAGGATCCTGGTGATCTCCGCCTGGTTTTCCCTGATCACCCGGTTGAGCGTCCGCTTCCATTCCTGGTCCGACGGACGTACGCCCATGGTGATGCGGTAAGACATGCGCGAGCCGGTTTTTTCCTTCACCAGTGGAACGATCGTCACATCAGCTCCGAGTTCCTTGGCGTAGTAACCTGCCATCGGTCCCCACAGCACCGCCGCATCGATCTTGTGTGCCAGCATGTCCTTGATCATGACCTCCCCCATTGATGGGGTGACGCGCGTATCCACCGCAAGCGGATAGATCTTGGCGGTCCGCAGAAGCTTGTTGGCGGCCATGTTGGCGGTTGGCGGCGTGCTTTCAACGACGCCGATCGTTTTGCCTGTGAGTCTGGGATCCTCGATCGTTTCCACGCCTTCCATATCGTGGCTTTTCGGATGCACCAGCACATAGGCGGAGCGATAGTAGGCGTTGGTGTTCTGCACCAGCTCATCGCCTTGGGCATAGCCCATGATGATGTCGCATCGGTTGGCCCCCAACGTATTGCGCACGAAGCCGGTGATCGTGGGAAACCAGGTGTAGGAGACGGACTTGCGCCCGGTTTTCGCGGCAACCAGTTCGGCCAGCTTGTTTTCGAAGCCTTCGCCGCTCTTGTCGGTGAAGGGCATATTCGAGGGATCGGCGCAGACGCGCAGAATGTCAGGGTCGACCAGTTCTCCCGCCGCGCCAAGGCCGGCGCTTTGCGCATGCGCGTTCGACGGCAGCAAGGCGAGTGTGCCGAGGATCGGCAGAACGACGCGCAGCTTCAATGCATCGCGGCCGATCATGTCATCCACCCATGCAGGATGCTTCGGCATCCTTCGCCGCCTGGGCCTTGTCTTCGTGCTTGGGCGGCCTTCCGCGGGGCGCCGCGCCATCCGCGCGCGCGCGCAGATAGACGTAGAGATCGTCCAGGTAGCAATAGACGTTCTTGTTGTCGCCAAAGGCAGGCATGACGTTTTCCTTGCCGCCGCCGACATTCTTGCGGCCTTCGGCGACGATCGAGAGGAATGTGGCGTAATCCATGGTTTTCAAGCTGTTGACCAAAGCCGGCGCATAGCTCGAACCTGTCGCGTCCTGTCCGTGGCAGACATGGCAATCGGAATGATACCGGCGGTAGCCGCTGAACGTGTACCAATCGACGGTTCCGTTTTCGATCTTGTAGGTCGGATTTCCATCCGCATCCAAATACTTGCCGCCTTCTTCCTTTACCGCCTTGGCTTTTTCCATGCTGTCGTCGGCCCGGGCGAGGCTCGAGCTTGCCAGAGGCAGCAGAGCCAGGACGAAAGCCGAAATTACAATGCGAACGGACATTCAAACGCTTCCTTCATTTGCCAATGGACACGGTTTTGCTGTCGCGACCGGCATTGATCGGTGTTTTTGGGTGCGTAACCGAATCGAGAGCCCGGCCATGGCTTCCGGATGTCCGGGCTCTCGTTCTTCAAGCCTTTGGTCTCACAAGACCTGAGGCATGCTCAAGGTTCCCAGCGCATCAATCCGGGAGACCGAAGACGGTGAGCTGACCGCCCAGCGTCGTGTAGTCGGCAAGTGCCGCGTAGCCGCCGACGGCACCCAGGCCAGCTGTACCAACGACAGCGGCTTGGTCGCCTTGCGCGCGGCCCTGATCGACGGCGCCATGCCAGGCAGCGGCGTTGTCAGGCGAAAGCAGGCCGCCTGCCAGGCCGATACCAGCCCATCCACCGACGCCCGACAGAACGGCGATATACTGCTTGCCGCCCTGCTCGTAGGTCGTGATGTTGCCGATGATGCCGGACGGGGTCTTGAACTTGTAGAGTTCCTTGCCGTCCTTATCGACCGCCTTGATGTAGCCTTCGAGTGTACCGTAGAAGACGACGTCGCCATCTGTCGCCAACGCGCCCGACCACACCGAGAACTGCTCGGGCTTCGACCAGACGATCTCGCCCTTGGCCGCATCCCAGGCAATGAAGTTGCCCATGTTGCCGTCGCCGCCAGGTGCGGGATACATCGACACGGTGGCGCCAACATAAGGCTGACCGGCGGTGTAGCTCACCTTGTAAGGCTCATAGTCCATGCAGACATGGTTGGTGGGGACATAGAACAGCCCGGTCTTCGGCGAATAGGCCGCCGGCTGCTGGTCCTTCGTTCCAAGCGCCGCCGGGCAGATGCCCGTCGAGTTGGTGTCTTCGCCGTTCTGCTGGGTCGAATATTTCGCCACGACCTGCGGGCGACCATACTGTTCGCTCTTGGGGTCCATGACGACTTCGGTCGCCCAGTTCACGGCCGGATCGTATTTCTTGGCGACGAGAAGGTCGCCGGTGGCGCGATCCATGGTGTAGGCAAAACCATTGCGATCGAAATGCACCAGCACGTCGTGCTTGGCGCCGTTGACCTCCATGCCATCGACGAGGATCATCTCGTTGATGCCGTCATAGTCCCATTCGTCATGCGGGGTCATCTGGTAGAGCCATTTGGCAACACCAGTATCCGCATCGCGGGCCATGATCGTCATCGACCAGCGATTGTCGCCGGGGCGTTGGACCGGGTTCCACGTCGAGGGATTGCCGGTGCCATAATAGACCAGGTTCAGCTTGGGATCATAGGAATACCATCCCCATGTCGTGCCGCCGCCGGTCTTCCACTGCTCGCCTTCCCAGGTGTTCGTGCCGGAATCCTTGCCAACCGGCTTGCCGAGTTGCGTGGTCTTCTCGGGATCGATCAGGGTGTCTGCGTCCGGACCTTCCGAATAGGCTTTCCAGGCGAGTTTGCCATCTTTCAGATTGTAGGCGGCCAGCCAGCCGCGAACGCCGAATTCGGCGCCGGAGACGCCGATGAGCACCTTGTCCTTGACGACGACGGGGGCAGCCGTACCAGATTCGCCTTTGCCGCCATCGGTCTGGTCGCCGTTCTTGACCGACCAGACGACCTTGCCAGTCTTCGCGTCGAGGGCGACGACTGTGGTGTCGGCCTGATTGAGAATGATCTTGCCGTCACCATAGGCAACGCCACGGTTGACCGTATCGCAACACATGATCGGAATGACGTTGGGATCCTGCTTGGGTTCGTACTTCCAAAGGATCTTCCCGTCATTCTTGAGATCGAGCGCAAAGACATTGTTCGGGAAAGGCGTGTGGACATACATCACATCGCCGATGATAAGCGGTCCACCCTCGTGGCCTCGTAGCACGCCGGTGGAAAAGGTCCACTTGACCTGCAGGTTCTTCACATTGTCCGCAGTAATCTGGTTGAGTTTGGAATAGCGGGTGTTGGCGTAGTCACCCGTCTGCATTGCCCAGTTCTTCGAATCCGAAGCCAGCTTTGCAAGGTCCTCATT
>NZ_RZPL01000513.1:0-4293 GCF_004022805.1 Mesorhizobium sp. M7A.F.Ca.CA.002.04.1.1
GGTTCATTCCCTGTGTCGGCGCCTCGGTCGCGGACCCCGCGGCGATGATCCCCACCTGCGAGCAGGCCGCGCGCGGCCGCTCGATCTGGCTGGCGCAGGACAGGGCGCCGGACGACACCGCCACCGCCATATCAGGCGATGTCTGGTTCTCGTCGGAAAATCTCCACACCGAGCCTCGCAAGCAACGGTGATTTTCCAAAATTTCGTCCTGTCCTGTCGGACCGGTGGCTCGTCGCCCGTCCTTGGGCTGAAGTCCGCCACGACGGCGTGGACCGAAGAACGGGAGCATTGGAATGAGAAAGATCATCTCTGCGACATTCATCAGCCTCGACGGCGTCATGCAGGCGCCCGGCGGCCCGCAAGAGGATCCGGTCGGCGGCTTCAAGTTCGGCGGCTGGACCTTCCATTACTTCGACGAGGCGGGGGGCGCGGCGATGGATGAACTGTTCTCCAAGCCTTTCGCCCTGCTTCTCGGCCGCAGGACCTACGATATCTTCGCCGCCTACTGGCCATATCAGAAAGATCCGATCGCGGATGCCTTCAACCCTGCGGCCAAATATGTCGCGACGCATCGGCCCGACACCCTCACCTGGCAGAACACGCAATCGCTCGGGCCCGATATCGTTGCGGCGTTGCGCCGCCTCAAGCAGGAGGATGGACCCGACCTGCTCATCCAGGGATCGGGCAACCTGATCCAAACGCTGCTCGCCAACGGGCTGATCGACGAGATCCGGCTGATGATCTTCCCGCTGTTGCTGGGCAAGGGCAAGCGGCTGTTCGGCGACAGCGCGATCCCGGCCGCCTTCAAGCTCATTAAGTCGCAGGCAACCGGCACCGGCGTCATCATGGCGACCTACGAACGCGCGGGCGAGGTCAAGGTCGGGTCGTTTGTCACGGGAGAGCCGTCGGAAGCCGAGCTCGAGCGGCGGAAGAACTGGAAGTAAGCAGGACCTGGGTTCCTCGCCCCACGATGAAAGATCGACCCGCCACTCGGTCGAGCTTCGCTCGACACCTCTCCCCGATCGACGGGGGAGAGGAACCCAAGTTCTGAGAAGCTTCAAGCAGCGACTGGTCGCCGCGCCAGCCCTTCCCGTATATGCCGTGCGAATTCCTGCGCCGCGGGCCCTACCCCATGCCTCGGCAGATGCAGGTTGATGGCAAAATTCGGCAGCGGCGGCAGGCCGGACTCCGATCGCAATATGTCGAGATCGGCTGGCACCGTGGAGGCCAGCCAGGTGGTGACGGCGAGGTCGGAGCGCACCGTCGCGGTCGTCGCGTCGATGTTGCCGTTCTCGAACACGGTGCGCCACTCCAGCCCATGCTCACCGAGCGCCGCCAACACAGCCGGCCGGAAAGCGCAGGTGTCGGCGACGATCGAGACCGGCAGCGGCCGCTTGGCGCGGGCAACGCCGCCCTTGGCACCGACCCAGACCAGCCGGTCAACGACGAGGCATTCGCCGGCCGACGGGCCGGCGCATTCCTCGA
Organism: Mesorhizobium sp. M7A.F.Ca.CA.002.04.1.1; assembly: GCF_004022805.1. Lineage (NCBI taxonomy): Bacteria > Pseudomonadati > Pseudomonadota > Alphaproteobacteria > Hyphomicrobiales > Phyllobacteriaceae > Mesorhizobium > Mesorhizobium sp. M7A.F.Ca.CA.002.04.1.1. The sequence continues at coordinate 1,486 of NZ_RZPL01000513.1, forward strand.
TCACGGCAAGGTCGATGGTCCCGGCCGCAAGGGCAGCAGTCAATTCTGGCGACGAGGCGCAGACCAGCGATATCTCGACCTGCGGATAGGTCTCGGCATAGGTCTTCAGCACCGGCGCCAGCAAGGTGCCGACAAGGTCGTAGGGCACGCCGAGCCGCACCTGGCCGGCCACCGGGCTCCCAGCCATTTCGGCCCAGATCTCGTCATTCAAGGCCAGCAGCCGCTTGCCCCTGCCGAACAGCTGTTCACCGGCGCGCGTCAGCCGCAAGCCGCGCCGGTCGCGCTCGAAGAGGCTCGAGCCGAACGCCTCCTCCAGCCGTTTGACCTGCTGGCTGACAGCACCTTGCGTCAGGTGCAGTGCATTGGCCGCCGCTGTCATGCTGGCCTTGTCGGCGACGGTGATAAAGGTGCGGATCAGCGCCATGTCGAGATTTCGGATCATGGTTGGCATTATGCTTGCTAATGTCAACCATAGCAAACATTGCATTTACTGAAGTTCGTGCGCAGCTACGATGGCAGCCCTCCCACCGAGGACGCCGCATGCTCGAGCCCATTTTCCCGCTCATCCTGTTTGCCATCGTCGCCACCACCACGCCCGGCATCGCCACGACCCTGTCGACCGCGTCCGGCGCGCAGTTCGGCTTTCGCCGTTCCGTGCCTTTGCTGGTCGGCAGCGCCGCCGGCCTCGCCACCGTCACGGGTGCCGCTGCCGCCGGGCTTGCCGGCCTGCTGCTCGCCGTGCCCTCGCTGCAACTGGCGATGAAGGTCACCGGCTCACTTTATCTCGTCTGGCTGGCGATCAAGATCGGCCGCAGCGGACCGCCTAATCTGGATGTGAGCATGGCCAGGCCGAACAGCTTTCTCGGCGGCGCCGGCATTCAATGGATGAACCCGAAGGGATGGGCGATGGGACTGGGCGCCGCGGCGTCGTTCGCGGCATTGGCCAGCGGACCGATGCAGCTCGCGCTGCTGCTCGGCGCCACTTTCGGCCTCGCGGCCGCCGCCTCGCTGTCACTGTGGTGCGTGGCCGGCATGGTGCTGGCGCGGCTGCTCAAGACCGAATGGCAATGGCGCGCGCTCAACGTCGTGTTGGCGCTGGTACTGGCCGCCTCGATCATTCCGATGTGGCGGTCGGTGTAAAGCGCTCAAGCCAAAACCCGCGCCAGCCCCCCACCCTGACCTTCGGTCCGACCTCCCCACAAGGGGGAGGTGGGGAGTCCAGCTTTTCGCACCCCACAAGACCATTGTCGCATGGGCGGACAAGCCGCGTCCCCAACCTTCCCCCTTATGGGGGTCCGAAGGACGGGCGAGACCCGTGGCTCGCCCCGGCAAGTCGCTGCGAAGCAGCGGGGTGGGGGTCCTGGTTCGCAAAGCGAACCAGCCTCTCAAACTTCAAACCCCGTAACGCGCCGCCGGCTTGTCGGCGTGCAGGCTGCCGTAGAAGGCTTGCCGGGCGCCGAGGAATGTGTCGAGCTTGGCCGCATCGGCAAGCGCGGGCACGGTGACCGCCTCGCCTTTGGCCAAGCCGACAAGTGCGGCATCGACCATGTCGTCGGCGGTCATGATGATCTCCTTCGGAACGTTGGCGATATCGGTGCCGGCAAGTTCCCAGAAATCGGTCCGGGTCGCGCCCGGCAGCACCACCTGCACCTTCACATTGGTGCCCTCAACCTCACGGTGCAGGGCTTCGGTGAAGTTGACCACATAAGCTTTGGTGCCGCTGTAGATGCCGCCGAAGGAGGTGTCGAAGGCGAGCACCGAGGCGATGTTGACGATGCCGCCGCGGTTGCGTGCCAAAAGCCCCGGCAGCACGGCGCGGGTTAGACGCGTCAAGGCGATGGTGTTGACCTTGATCATGCGCTCGGCCGCGTCGACATCGGCGGTGGCCACGACGGCCTGGCCGCCGATGCCGGCATTGTTGACCAGCAGTGTGATGCTCTCGTCGGCTGTTACAGCTTGCTCGACGCGGCGCACATCATCGTCGTTTGCAAGATCGGCGCTGATCACGCCGACCTTGCGGCTATAGGTCTGGCGCAGCTTCCCGGCCAGTTCCTCCAGCCGGTCGGCGCGCCGCGCCACCAGCACCAGATCGTAGCCCTGCCCGGCCAGCCGGTCGGCATAGACCGCGCCGATGCCCGACGAAGCACCGGTGACGACCGCCGTGCCCTTGTTGCCCTGTCCACTCATTGTCCTGTTCCTTCTTCAACTGATCTTGTTCGTTTCGAATGACCCCCGGCACCGTGGCATCTGCCGCGCTGCCGGAAAGCCGCAAGATAGTGGCATATACCATTAATCGTGAAGTAGGCATATGCCACTATCTTGTCAATGAGACGGGCGGGGATTATTTGAGGGGAGCAGCCGGGCCTCATTCGCCGGCGCCAGGGACCATCATGTCAAAGGACAGCCTGCCCGGCCTCACGCTCTGCAACAACGCCGCGCTGCGCCGCGCGGCGCGCAAGCTCGGCAAGTTTTATGATGATGTGGTGGAGCCGTCAGGCCTCAAGGCGACGCAGCAGGGCCTGCTTTACCAGATCCATATGGGCGATGAGCCGGCGATGGGCGCCATCGCCACGTCGCTGATCATGGACCTGTCGGCGCTCGGCCATACGCTGAAACCGCTGATCCGCGACGGCTATGTCGAGACCTTCGCCGACACGGAGGACCGCCGCGTCAAGCGTGTACGACTGACGCCAAAGGGCCTGGACAAGATCGAGGAAGCGATGAAACTGTGGCAAATCGCCCAGCAGCGTTTCGAGGATGTCGTCGGCAAGGACAAGGCCGAAGATTTGCGCGCGGCTCTGGATGAGA
>NZ_RZPL01000514.1:0-4286 GCF_004022805.1 Mesorhizobium sp. M7A.F.Ca.CA.002.04.1.1
CACCGGAAACGAGAAATGCGCATTCTGACCGAACAGCGCGAAGGCGAGCTCGTCGGTCTGCGTCTTGCCGACGAAGCGTGCGCCGGCATCGAGGATCATCTGCACGGCGGGTGCGGTGCGCGAGGCTGCGTGGCTTTCGGCGAATTTTTGCAAATTGCCGCAACCGGTGCGGTAGCCGGCGACGTCGTATATGTCCTTGACGGCCAGCCGCAGGCCGGCCAACGGGCCGAGCTGGGCATGTGCCACGGGCATCTGGCGAAGATCGAGAAAGGCGTTGAGAGGGCCGTGCGTGCCTGTCATCGTTCGATATCCGGATACGGTTGCCGCAACATTGTTCGACGCCAGAAATTTTACAACCTGCGATACGATTTTTATTGATTGTGAAAGTCTTCGCCCTTATATCGCGCTTGCCCAAAGTCGCACGTGCCTGTGGGTGTCCGCCGATCCTCGAATGGTGAGGGAAATCGGTAAGGTAACTGGAGCCAACCCCTCCAGTCGGTCTAGCGGCCAACCGCCAGCCCGAGGACACCTTGAAGCAACGACGGTGCGGGCCTTTCTGGTGTTCTGCCGGTTGTCCAAAAACCGGGGTTACTGAAGAGGCACACCTTCATTGCCGGCAGTGCGGACGGGTCTCCCATCCAAGCCAAGGCAGACAAAGCGAACCGAGGCCGGGCAAGGCCAAGGTTCACCGCCGCGAGACGGCGCTTCATGGTTCCGGGGTCTCCACCGGCTGGTTCCATGGATTTCCGTCCCGCCTTTGTCCACCGCGAGTTCGCGAGGCCGACAGCCCGCGTCCCGCAGCCTTATTGCGCGCCGAAAGGCGCTGATGGAGAGACCCCGATGGCCACCCAGCGCATCCTTGACTTCCTCGCCACCCGACGTCCGACCGGCCCCTGCCTCGTCGTCGACCTCGATGTCGTGCGCGACAATTTCCGCGCCTTCGAGAAGGCGCTGCCCGATTCCAGGATCTACTATGCGGTGAAAGCAAACCCGGCGCCGGAAATCCTGCGCCTGCTTGCTGCGATGGGCTCGTCCTTCGACACCGCTTCCGTTGCCGAAGTCGAGATGGCGATGGACGCTGGTGCACCGGCGGACCGCATCTCCTTCGGCAACACCATCAAGAAGGAGCGTGACATCGCACGCGCCTACCAGCTCGGCATCCGCCTGTTCGCCGTCGATTGCGTCGAAGAGGTCGAGAAGATCGCCCGCGTCGCGCCCGGTGCGCGCGTGTTCTGCCGCGTGCTGACCGATGGCGAGGGCGCCGAGTGGCCGCTGTCGCGCAAGTTCGGCTGCGTGCCGGCGATGGCCGTCGACGTGCTGCGCCATGCCAAGGGGCTCGGCCTCGACGCCTATGGCGTGTCGTTCCATGTCGGCTCGCAGCAGACCGACCTGACCGCCTGGGACCGCGCGCTGGCCGACGCCAAGGTGGTGTTCGCGACGCTCGCCGAGGAAGGCATCGTCTTGAAGATGGTCAATATGGGCGGTGGTTTCCCGACGCGCTATCTGCGTGACGTGCCGGCCGCCCAGGCCTATGGCCAGGCGATCTTCTCGGCGCTGCGCAAGCATTTCGGCAATGCCATTCCGGAGACCATCATCGAGCCGGGCCGTGGCATGGTCGGCAATGCCGGCGTCATCAAGTCGGAAGTCGTGCTGATCTCGAAGAAGGCCGCCAACGACAATGTGCGCTGGGTGTTCCTCGACATCGGCAAGTTCGGCGGCCTGGCCGAGACGATGGACGAGGCGATCCGCTACCCGATCGTCACCGCGCATGACGGCACGGAGACCGCACCTTGCGTGCTCGCCGGCCCGACCTGCGATTCGGCCGACGTGATGTACGAGAAGACGCCCTATCTGCTGCCTTTGTCGCTGACCATCGGCGACGAGGTGCTGATCGAAGGCACCGGCGCCTACACGACCACCTACTCGGCGGTCGCCTTCAACGGCTTCGAGCCTCTCCGATCCTACGTGATCTGACGGCGCTTGCTCAGCGCATTTTCGAACGGCGAACCGGACACAACTTCGCCTGAAAATGCGCTGAGAGAGCCGATCAGATCATCCCAGGTGGGCGACTTTCGTCCACCCGGGCTCGCCTGTGGAACAGATCTCCGCTCGCCAGGGATTACGGAAATGGAAATGCCAGTTGAAATTGGGGGCCACGCACCGGCCTTTGTGATGGTTGCCGAAACCGCCGCCGATGTTGCGGCGCGCGAGGCGTTGCTCGATCGGGCGATGGGGCCGAAGCGCAGGAAAAAGTCGTCGGAGAAGCTGCGGCGTGGCCGGCGGCCCTCGGAAGGCCTGGTCTTCGTCGCCCGCGATGGCTCGGGCGGCGTCGCCGGCACCGTGCGGCTGTGGGACGTCAGGCTGGGCGAGGGCGGTGCGGCTGCGCTGCTGCTTGGCCCGCTTGCCGTCGATCCGTCGCTCAAGAACGCCGGCATCGGCTCGGCCCTGATGCGCCATGCCATCGCCGAGGCGGCACGTCTTGGCCATGCCGCGATCCTTCTGGTCGGCGATGCGCCCTATTACGCGCGCTTCGGCTTCTCGGCCGAGAAGACCGGTTCGCTTGCCATGCCGGGACCCTATGAGCGGCACCGCCTGCTGGCGCTGGAACTGGTGGAAGGCGCGCTTGACGGCGTGCACGGCACGCTGAGGGCGGCCGGCCGCAAGCTGAAGGCGCAGGAATTGATATCGGCGGCCTGAGATACGAAGCCGCCAGCATTTCATGCAAAAACGCCGCCCGAAAAGGCGGCGTTTTTTCGCGATTGGTGGGCGCCACCTTGGGCGCCTGCATGCCTTCAGCCGATCAGCTGGCTGAGCGCCATGGCAACGGTCATGTCGCCTTCGACCTTTATCTTGCCGGTCATGAACGCCATTGTCGGGTTCAGGTCGCCAGCGATCAGCGAATCGAGATCGTCGAGCGAGAGCTTGATGGTGCAGTCGGTGGGTGCATCGGTGTTCGAGACGGTTGCGCCGTCGATGACGATGACGCCGTCGCTGCCGGTGTCGAATTTCACGGAACGATCGAACCCGCTGCTGGCCACGCGCGACTTGATCTTCTCGGCAATCTCCTGAACGCTCACGCTGTTCTCCTTGTCTGGTTGCATCTGTCTCGCAACGGCGCTTCGATCCAGCCGAAGCCCGTGCCGCGGTTTCGCGATCACGGTCGCTGCCGCATATAGCTTTGCGTTGACGTTTACGTCAACGCGAATTCAGGCGGTTGGTTCCTGCCGTTGCGGCAGGCGAGCCTGGAGGAGGCCGGAAATGCGAGCCCGGCAACTCAGTGTTCCTTGAACGCCTTGGTCATTTCGCTCGCCGTCTCGCTTTTCTTGCGGCGCAGCCAGTTGTCGCGGATTTCGTCCTTCGACAGGAAATTGACCTGGTCGATCAGAACCTCATGCACCAAAGGCGCCCCGACACGCGTGTTGACGGTATCGCGGATGGCGGCGCGGAAGGCATCGAGATCGATCGTCGCCTTGTTGGTGAAGTCGATCTGCGGATTGGAATAGAGGTAGGAATAGACCTGGTCGGTGATCAGCGCTTCGGCCGGAATGGACAGTTTCTTGATCTGCTCGGGTTCGACCGTGTAGACAAGCTTGGTCAGGAAATAGCCGCCGATCTCGGAATCGCGGATCAGCGGCACCGAAATGATGTCGGTCTTGACGTAGTCGAGGCCGCCCAGCATCGGCTTCGGCGTTTCGCCGACACCGCGCTCGCCGGCCGCCTGGAAAGAATAGAACACGGCGCCCAGCGTTGCGGCGCAGATCCAGACGGCGATGGCGATGACCTTGATCATCGGGCCTTGTCAGTCCCTTGGTCAGTCCCTTGCAATGGCAACGCGGCACGGCGCCGTTGCCGAGGCAGGATCTCCGATGTGTCGCCTGTGTTCGCCATCACGCCTTTATCCAGCCGAACTCGCCGGCGGAATAGGTGCCGTCGGTCTCGGCGCGCTGGATGGCGTGCCGCAGCAGGCTGGCGACTTCGTTGACCGCGCTGAGATGCGCCAGGATCGCCGCTTCGTTCTTCGCCAGCTTCTGGCGCAGCCGGGTCAGGCCCTCGCGGTGCTGCTCGAGGAATTCGGCTTCGCTGCCGCCCTTCATGGCGCGGGTCAACTCGTAGAGGTAGCGGCTCTTGCGGGCGTTCGATGCCTTGAGATCATAGTTGGTGGCGTTGCGGATGCCTGCCGTCTCTTCCTCGACCACTTCCTCGATGCGGCCGATGATGGCGGCGAGGTTGCCGGGCCGCGCGAACGGGATCGGCGCTTCCGACGTGGTCGTGCGTGCTGGCAGGTT
>NZ_RZPL01000515.1:0-4274 GCF_004022805.1 Mesorhizobium sp. M7A.F.Ca.CA.002.04.1.1
TCGTCAATCCATGCCAAGCCGGCGATCGAGGACAATGACAGAACACTCCGAGCTCCCCGCCGTCGAGATCGACGGCATCAGCAAGGCGTTCGGCCCGACCGTCGCGCTGGACGGCGTGTCGTTTGCGATCGCGCCCGGCAGCGTCCATGCCCTGCTCGGTGAAAACGGAGCCGGCAAGTCGACACTGGTGAAGCTGCTGTCCGGGCTGGTCCGGCCGAGCCAAGGCCATGTCCGTGTCTTCGGCAAGGAGATCGCTTACGGCGCACCGCGCGCAGCACATGCGCTCGGCATGCAGACAGCATTCCAGGAGATGACCCTGGTGCGCGATCTCTCCGTGCTCGACAACATGCTGCTGCCTTACGCCCCCGTCGGCATCTCCGGCCTGATCCGCCGCGGTGCCGCCCGCAAGGCCGTCCGCCGCCATATCGAAGATCTCGGTTTTTCCGTCGATCTCGATGCCGAGGTGAGCGAGCTCGAGCTTTCGGTGCGCCAGAAGATCGAGATCGCGCGCGCCGTCTACCGCAAGCCGCGCATCCTTTTGCTCGACGAACCGACCTCGACGCTCGCCGGACGCGACGTCGACTGGCTGGGCGACATCATCGCCAGGCTGAAGACGGCGGGTACCACCATCGTCTTCATCACCCACCGCATGCGCGAGGTCCGCGCTTTTTGCGACACGCTGACGATCCTGAGAAACGGCCGCCACATCGTCACCGCGCCGGTCGCCGATGTCTCGGATGCCGACGTCATCGAAAAGATCATCGGCCGCAGCATCGAGCAGACCTTTCCGCCCAAGCCGGACAGCGCCCAGGCCTTCGGTCCGCCGGTTCTGGGCGTGCGCGACCTCAAGGTCGGACGCAAGCTCGACGGCGCCGGCTTCGATCTGCGCAAGGGCGAAATCCTCGGCGTCGCCGGGTTGCAAGGCATGGGCCAGCAGGACCTGTTCCTGGCCTGCTTTGGCATGGCCGAGATCGAGCGCGGCCACATCCTCGTCGACGGCCGCAAGGTCTGGCTCGGTTCGCCGGCCGATGCCTTGCGCCCCAACATGGCCATCGGCCTGGTGCCGGAAGACCGCAAATCCGAAGGCCTGTTCCTGAAATTGTCGGGCAGCCAGAACGCCACGCTGCCGGTGATATCGCGCTTCACACGGCTAGGCCTTGTCGACGCGCAAGCCGAGACCCGCTCCGTCGAGGCGGCATTCGCCACTGTCGAGGTCGACCGCCGCGCGCTGTGGACGCGGGCCGGTGCGTTTTCCGGCGGCAACCAGCAGAAGATCGCCATCGCCAAGTGGCTGGTGGCGCAGAGCCGCATCCTGCTGTTGTTCGATCCCACCCGAGGCATCGACGTTGGCACCAAGCACGAGCTTTATGTGATGATGCGAAACTACGTGGCTTCGGGCGGTTCGATCCTGCTGCACTCGACGGAGATCCCCGAACTCGTTCACCAATGCGACAGGGTGCTGGTCCTCTATGACGGGCGCATCGCCGCCGAACTCGAAGGCGACGCTATCACCGAACCGGCCATCATGCGCCCGGCGCTCGGCCATGCCGGGGAAGCCGCCGCATGAGCAGCGCAGCAGCCTCATCCCCTGTTCCCGGCGGCTTCGGACTGCGCCGTGCGCTGGTGCGCAATCGCGGCGCGCTGATCGCCGCGGCCGTCCTGGCGATCCTGCTCTTCGTCGTCGACTGGATCAGCGCTGGGCCGCTGACCTATTTCGATGTGTCGTTCCTGTCGAGCGGCGGCGCCACCTCGGCGCTCGCGGCGATCGGCCAGACGATCGTGATCCTGTCGGGCGGCTTCGACCTGTCCGCCGGCGCGGTGATATCGCTGGTCAATGCCGTGCTGGCATCGAGCATGGATCCGATGGCGCCAGGCGCAAGCATCCTCCTGTGGACCACCGTCGGCATCGGCGTCGGCATGGCGGTGGGCGCCTTCAACGGCTTCTTCATCGCGGTGCTGCGCATGCAGCCGATCGTGGTGACGCTGTCCACCATGTTCATCCTGCAAGGTGTCACGCTGCTGGTGATGGACAAGCCCGGCGGCTTCGTGTCGCCCGATCTCGGCACCTTCTATCTCGGCGACGCGATCGCCGGCTGGCTGCCGATGCCGCTGGTGGTGATCGGTGTCGTCCTGCTCGCCTGGTTCTGGCTGAAGGGAACCCGCTTCGGCACAGCACTCTACGCGCTTGGCAGCGATCCGGAGTCGGCCGCTTCCGTCGGCATCAATGTCGTTCTGGTGCGCTTTGCCGTCTATGTCATCGCCGGCGGCTGCTATGGCCTTGCCGGCGTGTTCATCAGCGCCCAGACCGGCAGCGGCGATCCGCTGGTCGGCAATCCGCTGCTCTTGTCGATGTTCGCGGCGGTCGTCGTCGGCGGCACGCGCCTCGGTGGCGGGCAGGGCGGCCCGGTGGGCTCTGTCTTCGGCGCCTTTATCCTGATGATCGTGGTGAACATCCTGCTGGTGCTCAACGTATCGGCCTATTATGCGACCATCGCCGAAGGCACCATTCTGGTACTGGCGGCACTTGCCGGCTCGATCTCGCATGCATCGGTGCTTGCCGTGCAACTGCGCGCCGCGCGTGCCCGGCTCGCCGCCTGGCGCGCCGGCATATTGCCCTCGCAACTCGAGCGCGTGGACCGGCGTCTCAAGATCGCCGAGCCAGCCCATGCCCAGCGCAGTCCGGCATCGCCGCGCCCTGCCTTCCATCTGCGCAATGCGGAAACGCTGCGCTATGCGCTGCCGGCCTATGTCTGCCTGCTGCTCATCGTGCTTGTCACCCAGATCTGGCTCGGCCGCGCCATCCTCAATCCGGGCTATTGGAATTCGCTGCTGGTGCTATCCTCCTTCCTAGCCGTCCTGGCGCTCGGACAGGGAACCGTCATCCTGACCGGAGGCCTCGATCTCTCCGTGCCGTGGACGATCGGCATCTCCGGCATCATCCTGGCGGGCATGGTCAACGGCTCCGACGCCGCCCTTGTCTACGCCTTGCCGGTCGTCCTGGTGATGGCCTGCGCCATCGGCTTCGCCAATGGTTTCGGCATCGTCTATCTCGGCATCTCGCCGATCGTCATGACGCTCGCCACCAACGGCATTCTGCAAGGCTGTGCGCTGCTCTATTCGCAGGGAACGCCGGCCGGGTTTTCCTCGCCGATGCTGCGCTGGGTCATGACGGCCAAGCTCGCCGGCCTGCTGACTCCAATCGTGCTGCTGATGGTCGTCTTTGTCGTCGCAGCGGTACTCCTGCTTGGCCGCACCCCGTTCGGAAGGCGCGTCTACGGCATCGGCAACGGGCTGCGCGCGGCGCGCTTGTCGGGCATCGGCGTCGAGCGCACGCTGATCCTGGTCTACATGCTTTCGGCCGTCTGCGCGGCTGTTGTCGGCGTCATGCTGACCGGCTTTTCGGGTCAGGCGAGCCTCGGCATGGGCGACGACTATCTATTGCCGTCGATCGCCGTGGTGGTGGTCGGCGGCGCGCTGATCACCGGCGGGCGCGGCCACTATCTCGGCATGCTCGGCGGCGTGTTGTTGCTGACGGCACTGCAGATGCTGCTCGCCGGCACCACGCTTCCCTATGCCACGAGGGCAATTCTTTACGGACTGGTCGTTCTGGGCGCCGTCATGGCGCTGCGCGAACGGCGGCTGCAATGAGAAGGACATGACCATGAGCACAAGGGCGCCGGCATCGGCGGACGAATTTTTGACCGGGCTGAAAGGCCAGCGCGTGCTGGTGACGGCGGGCGCAGGCGGCATCGGGTTTGCCATAGCCGACACGCTGTCACGCCTCGGCGCCCGCATCGTCGTCTGCGACGTTTCCGACGAGGCGCTGGCCGCTGCTCCCAGCAAGATCGACCTGGTCGCGGCGGTCAAGGCCGACGTCTCGCGCGACGAGGACGTCGACCGTCTGTTCGAGGCGGTCGAGAAAAAACTCGGCGGGCTCGATGCGCTGATCAACAATGCCGGCATTGCCGGGCCGACCGGCGGTGTCGACGAGATCGATCCGGCGGACTGGCGGCGCTGCATCGACATCTGCCTGACCGGCCAGTTCCTGTGCGCCCGGCGCGCGGTGCCGCTGATCAAGGCGGCGGGCGGCGGTTCGATCGTCTCGATGTCGTCGGCCGCCGGCCGCCATGGCTACGCCTTCCGCACACCCTATTCGGCGGCCAAGTTCGGTGTCATCGGTTTCACGCAAAGCTTGGCCAAAGAGCTCGGGCCGCACGCCATCAGGGTCAACGCCATCCTGCCCGGCATCATCGAGGGCCCCCGCATCGAAGGTG
>NZ_RZPL01000516.1:0-4269 GCF_004022805.1 Mesorhizobium sp. M7A.F.Ca.CA.002.04.1.1
TGACGGAACATGCACCGGGCAGAAGGCCCCGGCCATTTTTGACTTGATCGAAAACCCGGCGTGAATGCCGGGTTTTTATTTGATTTCGAGCGTGTAGGAGCAGCCGGCCAGGGTCTTGCCGGGATGGGACTCGACGGTCGAGACGTTGAGCTTGACGTCGGTGGAGAAGGTCAATCCTTCCGACTCTTCGGTGCTTTGGACAACGACCTTTTCGCCAAGGAATTTTTGCGGCGTGGAAAACACGGCCATGACGTCGAGTTCTTTTGCAAGCTCCGGCGCGGCAACGCCGTCGAGCACGGCCATCGGCCCCGCAGCGGTAAACACGATCGATCCTGTCTCGCGGTTGAACACGCGGATTTTGGCCGGCAGTTCGTATTGGCTGAGAAACGGATTGGCGGAGGCAACCTCCTTCCAGCCAAGCGTTTCAACGGCACCCGGTGCGCTGGACAGCCACAGGGCAAAGTCGTTGTAAGTCGGAACGTCCGCCCTGCACTCGATCAGCGCGGGAAGGTCAAGAGAGGCGGGGTCGAACTCCTGGCCGGCGGCCGGCGTCGCCAGAACAACCAGCGGCGCCAGGCAGCGACCGAAACCGCGCATCCGCCCTACTTGGCGCGGTTGCGCGCTGCCAGCGTTCTCAGCCGCAGTGCATTGAGGCGGATGAAGCCGGCGGCGTCCTTCTGGTCATAGGCGCCACGGTCATCCTCGAAAGTGACCAGCGCATCGGAGTAAAGCGTCTTCTTCGACTTGCGGCCGGTGACCATGACGTTGCCCTTGTAGAGCTTGAGCCGCACCGTGCCCTCGACGTCTTCCTGGCTCTTGTCGATCATCGCCTGCAGCATCAGCCGTTCGGGCGCAAACCAGAAGCCGTTATAGATCAGCTCGGCGTAACGCGGCATGAACTCGTCCTTGAGGTGGGCCGCACCTCGGTCGAGCGTGATCGATTCGATGGCCCGGTGGGCGGCGATCAGGATGGTGCCGCCTGGCGTTTCGTAGACGCCGCGCGACTTCATGCCGACGAAGCGGTTCTCGACCAGGTCGAGCCGGCCGATGCCATTGTCGCGGCCGAGATCGTTGAGCGCCGCCAGCATGGTTGCCGGCGACAGCTTCTTGCCGTTGAGCGCGATCGGGTCGCCCTTCAGGAACTCGATCTCGATCTCGGTGACCTTGTCGGGCGCATCCATCGGCGAAACGGTGCGCTGGTGGACGAATTCCGGCGGCTCGCTCCATGGATCTTCCAGAACCTTGCCCTCGGAAGAGGAGTGCAGCAGGTTGGCGTCGACCGAGAACGGCGCCTCGCCCTTCTTGTCCTTCGGCACGGGGATCTGGTGCTGTTCGGCAAAGTTCATCAGGTCGGTGCGCGACTTGAACGACCAGTCGCGCCACGGCGCGATGACCTTGATGTCGGGGTTCAGTGCGTAAGCCGAGAGCTCGAAGCGAACCTGATCGTTGCCCTTGCCGGTGGCGCCATGCGCGATCGCATCGGCGCCGGTTTCCCGGGCTATATCGACCAGATGCTTGGAGATCAGCGGCCGGGCGATCGAGGTGCCGAGCAGATAGGTGCCTTCATAGACGGTGTTGGCGCGGAACATCGGGAAGACGAAGTCGGCGACGAATTCCTCGCGCACATCGACGATACGGATGTCCTTGATGCCCATCATCTCGGCCTTGCGGCGCGCCGGTTCCAGCTCTTCACCCTGACCGAGATCGGCGGTGAAGGTGATGACCTCGGCGCCGAACTCGGTCTGCAGCCATTTCAGGATGATGGATGTGTCGAGACCGCCGGAATAGGAGAGCACGACTTTCTTGATGTCTTTGGTTTTGGACATTTTTACCCCGTCGGTGGCGGACGCCCCAGCCTGGGCGTCACAGATTGTCGCAGCGCCTTTTAGCAGGAACGGCAGAGCGAGCAAGCACGCGTGCATGCATGGCTTCTGGTCCAGCGCATGGCGGGAGCGCGATGCCTGGGCCGTGGCGTTTTGGCGGGACCGTGCCATGGCGCCCCGCATCGCAGCACTAAGAAGATGCAGTTCAGCACGGAGCGCGGTCTATCCGCGCGACGGGGCCGACCGCGAGCGGTTGGTCAGCAACGCCGACCTTGCCATGTACCGGGCGAAGAACGACGTGACGCGAGCCGTCTGCTTCTACGAATCCGCCATGGACGAGACGGCGCGGGCGCGCCGCGCCTTGGCCACCGACCTTCGCCAGGCGATCGACCGCGGCGAGCTTTCGCTTCACTATCAGGTGCAGACCTCGGTCCCGACCGGCGCCACCTGCGGCTACGAAGCGCTGCTGCGCTGGACCCATCCCGTGCATGGCATGATCCCGCCCGCCGAATTCATCCCGATTGCCGAAGAGAACGGCTCGATCATGGCGATCGGCGAATGGGTGCTGCGGACCGCGTGCCGGCAGGCGGCCTCGTGGGGCAATGGCCACAAGATCGCGGTCAATTTGTCGCCGGTGCAGTTCGCCCATGCCGATCTCGCCAAGCTCGTCCATCAGATCCTGATCGAGACCGGGCTGTCGCCGAAACGGCTGGAGCTGGAGTTGACCGAATCGACGATCGTCGCCGACAAGGTGCGCACGCTGCATGTCCTGCGCCAGGTCAAGGCGCTTGGGGTGACGATCGCGATCGACGATTTCGGCACCGGCTATTCATCGCTCGATACGCTGCGCTCGTTTCCCTTCGACAAGATCAAGCTCGACCGCTCATTCATGGCCGATGTCGAGCGAAGCCCGCAGGCCAAGGCCATCATCCGGGCGGTGCTGACGCTGGGCCGCAGCCTCGACATTCCGGTGCTCGCCGAAGGCGTCGAGACACATGTCCAGCTCACCATCCTGCAGGTCGAAGGCTGCAATGAGGCGCAAGGCTATTTTCTCGGCCGGCCCAAGCCGATCGACCAGATCACCGGGGACACCGATGTCCGCAACGATCGACTCTTCGCGGAGGAGCCAGCGAGGATACGGCTGAGCAGGCAGGCATAGGACTGCCGCGGCCGGCGCCCAGCGAATGCCGTGCAGACGCCTGCTGGATCGAGATCGGATCGCTGCTGTGTCTGGCGTCGACATGGCGCATCCTGTATAGGCCTCCCAATTCCCCGGGGCCGCTCATGTCGTTCATTCCAGACACCACCACGCTGATCCAGTTCGCCATCGCCACGGTCATCCTGGCGATCACGCCGGGGCCGGACATGACCCTGTTCGTCTCGCGCACGCTGAGCCAGGGCCGTGCCACCGGCTTTGCCTCGATGGCCGGCGCGCTGTGCGGCACGCTGATCCACACCACGCTGGTGGTGGTCGGCGTCTCGGCGCTGATCGTCGCCTCGCCGATGGCATTCTTCGTGCTGAAGATCTTCGGCGCCGGCTATCTCGTCTTCCTGGCCTGGCAGGCAATCACCAGGGGCTCGGCCTTTTCGCCGGAGAAGAAGACGGGACCCGAGATTTCGCTGTTGCGCAGCTGGGCGGCGGGCCTCGGCGTCAATCTGCTCAACCCGAAGATCATCCTGTTCTTCATGACCTTCCTGCCGCAGTTCGTCTCCGCACATGATCCGAACGCACCGGGAAAGCTGTTTTTCCTGGGCACGATGTTCATCGTGCTGTCGGTCCCGGTGACGGTGCCGATGGTGCTGGCGGCGGAAAAGTTTTCGGCGGCGATGAAGGCAAGCCCGCGCGTTACGCGGGTGGTCGACTATCTGTTTGCCGGCGTGTTCTCCGCCTTCGCCCTCAAGATCCTGACGGCCCAGGCGAAGTAGGCGCCGTCATCCTGTCCGGCCATCCTCTTTTGATTCTGGTTCGCCTTGCCACCAGCTTGCGGCCCAGCGCCCGGCGCTGAGCCAGTAAAAGATACCACCGACCATGCCGCTGCCGATCACGGCCATGATGGCGCTGGTGTCCCTGACGGCGAAGGCGGTGTCACCGCTGTGGTCGGCAAGCCCGAGGAAAACACCGGCAACCACCGCGCCCGCCAGCGCATAGAACAGCCAGTCGCGCCGGCCCAGGATTTCGGCAAGCAGGATGACGACAGAGGCCGGCATCAGGGCGAAATAGGCGACGAACAGGGCGGCGAAGGGAATTGAAAAATACAGGGAAGCCGTCGCCGTCGGATGCGCATGCTCCGGCGTGTAGCCGAGCGATGCCAGGAACAGGATGTTGAGGAAGGCGCTCGCCGCCAGCGAGGCGACGGCATAGCCGAACAGGATGACGGTGAAACGGATGAGGTAGCCGACGAGACGCGCCATCAATCCCGGCCCAGATTCCGGCCCGTGCCGGACC
>NZ_RZPL01000517.1:0-4238 GCF_004022805.1 Mesorhizobium sp. M7A.F.Ca.CA.002.04.1.1
GCGGGTCAGCGACCTCCAGGGCCGCGATCGCTCGATCAAGCCGGAGGCGCTTGCCGTCACCACCGATCCGGCCGCCACCCTGCCGCAGGCAGACGTGATCCTGGTCACGGTCAAGAGCGGCGCCACTCAGGACATGGCGGATCTTATCAAAGCTCATGCCCGGCCCGACGCCGTGGTGATCAGCCTGCAGAACGGTGTCGACAATGCCGACAGGCTGCGTGCCGGACTTGGCCGGCGAACGGTGCTGGCCGGCATGGTGCCGTTCAATGTGGTGCAGTCGCCGGACGGCGAGCTGCCGCTGCGCGTGCACCGCGCCAGCGACGGCAAGGTGATGGTCGAGGATGGCGATGCCGGCCTGGTCGGCCTGCTTGGCGTCGAAGGGTTTGCGGTTGAAGCGCATGGCGACATGAAGGCGGTGCTGTGGGGCAAGCTGCTGATGAATCTGAACAACGCGCTGGTGGCGCTTTCCGGCCTGCCGCTGGCAACCGAACTGGCCGACCGACGCTGGCGGCTGATCCTGGCTGGCCAGATCGACGAGGCGCTGACGGCGCTGAAAGCGTCCGGCATCGAGCCGGCGCGGATCGCCGGCCTGCGGCCGGCGCTGCTGCCGAAAGTGCTCAGGCTGCCGGACTGGCTGTTCAAGCTCTTGGCGCGGCGCATGCTGGCGATCGACCCGCAGGCGCGCTCGTCGATGTGGGACGATCTTCAGCGCGGCCGGCCGACGGAGATCGACGACTTGCAAGGTGCCATCTTGCGGCTGGCGGGGAAGGCCGGCACGCCCGTGCCGACGGTTCAGCGGATCATCGCCTTGGTGCGCGCGGCGGAAGCGGAGCGGCTTGGCTCGCCGGGCCTGGCGCCGGAGCAGATTGTTGCACCGGCCGGCCGTCGATCAACGTGATCTTCTGCCAGATTTTCCGCGACAGGTTGGACGCCAGGTTCTCGATGTCGTTGACGCCGTCGATGACCACGTCGTCATTGACCGACTGCGCGAACAATGCGGCGATCTTGCCGGTGATCGACAGCATTTCGGAGCAATAGTCGAGGTAACGCGCCAGGTCGGCGGCATTGGTGATGCGGGCGGGCGAATGCGACGTTGGCTTGAAATCGGCCGACAGCGCCGCCGGATCCTTGGTCAGCTGGTGCATGTCGATGACGTGGATCAGCGAGCGCAGGCCATGCAGCTGGCGAAAGACCTGCTTGCGCTTGATGCGCTCCTCGGAGCGGATCAAGGCGAGAAATCCGACAATGGCGAGGATGAACATGTTGAGCGAAGCTTCGATGCCTTGCACAGACTGGACGGCATCACCCGGTTTGGAAATGCGGTCGAATGGCAATACGGTTCCGACGAAGATGAACATCAGTGCGCCGGCAACGACAGCGGCGACGATGAGGCCGCGCAGCCACCAGATCGGCGCTTCCAGGGCCTTGGCGCCCTGTGCCAGGTCGCGCGACAGCGAGACCAGTTCGGCGGCAACGCCGCGCAGGCCGGCATCGGGGAAACGCTCCGCAACGCGCGTCTCCAGCCGTTCTGCGGTCTCGATGATCAGTTTCGGATCAAGCGTACGGTAGCGCATGTCCGATCGAACCTCAGGGTTGTGCTGGCTCGTTGGTGCGCCGGCCGTAGCGGTTGGGTCCAGGCTGCCCCGGAAACAGGCACAACACAAGGAAGGCCACGATCGAGACCACCGGCACGAACAGGATCAGCGCCGCAATGCCCGGCTTGTCCAAATCGTGCAGCCGCTTGACCGCCAGGGCAATGTTCGACCACAGCGAGGCGATGAAGGCGACGAAGAAGATGAACGACCACATGTTGCTCTCGGCCGAACCTTCCGGCACCAGCGTGAAGCGGTAGAGCGGGAAGGCCTGGATGATAGCGACGAGCAACCCGCCAAGAAAATAGGCCGCGCGACTGACGCGGCCCGAGGTTTTGAAGAAAAGCCAGGTGAGATCTGATCTGTCAGGCAAGCGGGTCCGGTCCATATTGATTGGCGCCCCTGGCGCCTTCGAGAATGCCGCATTCCACCAGAAACCAGATCGGGCCGATCAATGGCACCAGCATGATCAGGCTCCACCAGCCCGACTTGCCGCGATCATGCCAGCGCTTGGCGTAGACTGCGAGTGCGAAATAGATCGAGGCCAGAGCGATGAGAATGCCGATGATGCCGATCTGGGCGCCACTGGCCGTGGTGATGCGTGTACCGAGGATCGCATCGAGAATAAAGGCAACGATGCCAATGACGATGAAAACGCCAATCGCGGCCCAGAACTTGCCACGGTTGATGCGACCGTCAAAACTTGTGAGCAGATACTTCCAGTCCATGTCACCCCTCCATGATGAACCCGCGCGACCGATTGTCGCGCCGGCGGAAGGTGCGCCCGCTTTGCGCAAAGATCAATCGCGCAGCAATTCGTTGATCGAGGTCTTGGACCTGGTTTTGGCGTCGACGCGCTTGACGATGACGGCGCAGTAGAGGCTCGGACCCGGCTCGCCGTTCGGAAAGGGCTTGCCCGGCATCGCTCCGGCGACGACGACGGAATTCGGCGGCACTTCGCCATAGAAAATCTCGCCGGTAGCGCGGTCGACGATCTTGGTCGACTGGCCGATGAAGACGCCCATGCCGAGCACCGAGCCTTCGCGCACGATGCAGCCCTCGACCACTTCCGAGCGCGCGCCGATGAAGCAATTGTCCTCGATGATGGTCGGACCTGCCTGCATCGGCTCCAGCACGCCGCCGATGCCGACGCCGCCGGAAAGATGCACGTTCTTGCCGATCTGGGCACAGGAGCCTACCCCGACCCAGGTGTCGATCATGGTGCCTGTATCGACATAGGCGCCGACATTGACGAAGGACGGCATCAGCACGGCGCCCGGCGCGATATAGGCCGAGCGACGCACGATCGACCCCGGCACGGCGCGAAAGCCCTCCTTTTCGAAATCGACAGCGCCCCAGCCATCGAACTTCGACGGCACCTTGTCCCACCACGTCGCTTCGCCGGGACCACCCTTGATGATCTCCATCGGGTTGAGCCGGAAGGACAAAAGCACGGCCTTCTTCAGCCACTGGTTGACATGCCACTTGCCGTCGGCCTGCCGCTCGGCGACGCGGACGGCGCCGCGGTCGAGCAGGTCAAGCGCCGACTGGATGGCATCGCGCGTTTCGCCGCGCGTCGCAGTCGAAATCGCATCGCGTTCCTCGAAGGCCTTCTCGATGGTCTTTTCGAGGCTCGCCAGATCGGGCTTCGACATGAATTCGCTCCATTACCAAGCTGTTAAGGGACTGAGCCTTAACCTGTTTTGAAAGTCGCGCGGACCCTATGTTAAGGCTTAATGGGGGTCAATCGCGTGTGCGTCACGGGACGGCGCAGTTAAGGGAATTGGACGGGTAGTTATGACTCCTATGGAAAAGGCGGGGTGGACGCCGCTGCCGCATTCGGACGAGGATCTGGAGCGGTCGAAGAGCGTGCCTGACACGCCGCAGACGCGTGCCGAAACCTACCGGCTCGCCTGGAACGATCCCGACTTCATGACGCGGCGCGAGTTGCGCGCGGTCAGGCTGCAACTCGAACTCCTGAAACCGGAAATGATCCTAGCCGAACGCGGCATCCGCTCGACGGTGATCCTGTTCGGCGGTGCGCGCCTGCCGGAACCCGGCGGCGAGGCCTGGGCGGCCAAGAACGAGACGCAGAAGAAGAACCTCGAAGAGAACAGCAAATACTACGAGGAAGCGCGCAAATTCGCCCGCCTCTGCTCGCAGCAATCGGCTACCTCCTATTACCGCGAATATGTCGTGGTGACCGGCGGCGGGCCTGGCGTGATGGAAGCGGGAAACCGCGGCGCCGACGATGTCGGCGCGCCGTCGATAGGCCTCAACATCGTCTTGCCGCACGAGCAGGCGCCGAACATCTATGTGACGCCGGAGCTCTGTTTCAACTTCCATTATTTCGCTATCCGCAAGATGCATTTCGTCATGCGCGCCAAGGCGGTCGCGGTGTTTCCGGGCGGCTTCGGCACGATGGACGAATTCTTCGAGACGCTGACCCTGATCCAGACAGGGCGCATGGAGCGCGTGCCGGTGATCCTGTTCGGCAAATCCTTCTGGAAGCGGGCGATCGATCTCGATTTCCTCGCCGAGCAGGGCACGATCAGCCCCGGCGATCAGGACATCATCGACTTCGTCGACACCGCGGATGAGGCGTGGGGGATTATCAGCCGGTTCTATAAGTTAGGAGAGTAGGGC
>NZ_RZPL01000518.1:0-4223 GCF_004022805.1 Mesorhizobium sp. M7A.F.Ca.CA.002.04.1.1
GTGGCTGGGTGCGCGATCTGCTGACCGCGGCATCGAACGATGAGGACCTCAGGTCGGCAGCTCCCCCAGCGACTGCGGAAGCGCCCCGCGCTACGCCTGCCCAGCGATCGCCCCTTCATGTCGTCGAATCGCTGAACTCGCTCTCCGTCGATATCGCGCGGGCCATCGACCACGATGCTTCGATCGAGCTGTGGAACCGCTACCGGCGCGGCGAGCGTGACGTGTTCACAAGGCGGCTCTACACGCTGAAGGGTCAGCAGACGTTCGACGAGATCCGTCGCAAGTATCAGGCCGAGGCCGAGTTCCGCGCCGCCGTCGACCGCTACTGCGACGATTTCGAGAAGCTGCTCAAGGATGTCTCACGCAACGACCGCGACAACATCATGGCGCAGACCTACCTGACGTCGGACACCGGCAAGGTCTACACCATGCTGGCGCATGCGAGCGGCCGCCTGCACTAAGACGGGAATTGAACAGGCGGGCCATGGTCCCGCCTGTGCCTGCTCTAACGTCCGGCACGCGTTGAACCTGCCCGCAACAGGTCTTGCGAGACTATCGATGCCTTCGGAATCCGCCCTAAGTCGATCTCCCGACGGCGCTATAATTCATCCACAGTACCGCTGCCCTAACGCTCGCAGGGTGTGATCGTGAAGACGGCAATCATTTTCGACTGCGAGTTTCTTTGCCTGGAGGGCTCGCAACGCAGATTCTGGTGCGCGGCCCACGATCCCGACCCGGTGATCGCACAGATCGGCGCCGTCAGGCTTGGACTTGAAGGCGACTTCCCCCTGCTCGGAACACACAAGGCCTATATCAAACCGGTCGACCGGTTTGGTCAGAGATACGCCTTGGACCCATTCTTCACCAAACTGACCGGCATCACCGAGGAAGATTTGGAGACAAAAGGGGTGGCACTAGGGGATGCCCTCGCCGACATCGATCGTTTTTCCGAAGGGGCGCGATTCTGGTCCTGGGGCAAGGACGAATTGAACATGATCGCCATCAGCTGCTATGTCGGGGGCATTCAGCCTTCGATCCCGGCCACCCGGTTTGACAACGCCGTCAAGCTGCTGATCGCAGCCGGAATGCCGATCGAGGATCTGGCGAGAACGCCGAGCAACAAGCTTGCGGATTACTACGGCGTCAAGCACCCGCCATTGCAGGGGCACGATGCGCTCGATGACGCGCTGTCCGTGACCTACACCCTGCAGCACCTGATGAAGACCGGAAAGCTCCGGCCGGAGATCTTCGACCACTTGTAGGTAGAGAAGCCTGATGGGATTCCGGCGCGCGTCGCGCTCAGATCACCGAATCCGTCCAGCGCACGATCTGCCCGGCGGCGTCGCCGAACGCCTTGTCGAGTGCGCTGACATAAGCAGGATTGCCGCTGCCCGAGACGGGTGCGGCTGCGGTGAAGCTCTTGGAAGCACGGACCTCGCCGTTGCGATCGTTCAGGATCCGCACGAACAGATCGACCTCGGCATGTTCGCCGCCGTCGACCCGAACCTCGAATGAGCGGATCTCGACGATCACCTGATAGTCGATCGCCAGGCCCTCGCCCGGCTTGCCGACGCCGGCAAAGCTGCCCGATCGCTGGAAGGTCTCGGCCAGCCGCGCCTGCACGATCAGCGGCAGCCGGTCAGCCCATTGCGCGCCCTTGAGATACTGGATCGAACGATCCGACGGCTTGATGACGATGTTCTGGCTGTCCAGCGCCTTGAGCGCCGACGGCTGCGCGATCAGGATCTGGCGGCGGCTGTGGCCATGCGCGTCGACCGACGGCGCCGACAGCTCGAACGTATCGAGCGGCGCGGGCTTGCCGCCCAACGCCGCACAGCCGGCCAGCGTCAAGGCAAGCAGTGCCGCAGCCGATGTCAACCCGCCCGTTTTCACCCACACAGACTTCACGCGCGATCCCCGTTGTCCCCGGATCGTAAGATCGACCCGCTTTCGCGGCTCATGTTTCTGGGGCGCGCCGGCGCCGAAGTCAACGCCGCGCCCTGCCATCGAATTGCCGAACCTCGCCGTCGCCACCCGACAGGATGCGCTGCGGATTGCGGCTGAGGTCGGTTACCGCCTCCTCGATGCGGCTGATCGAACGGCGGCTGTCCTGCACCAGCGCTTCGACGTTCGAAAGCCCCTGGCCCGAGAATCGCGCCAGATTGTCGGTGATGACGCCAAGGCGGGCATTCAGCGTGTCCGCAACCTGCTTGAACGACTTCAGCGTCGCCCTCGCATCCGCCATCACGCCGTCGGCCTGCCCCGACCCGAGCAAGGTATCGACCTTGGCTAGAATGCCATCGACTCGCACCGAGGCATCGTTGAGCCGTTGCGCGAGCTGCTTTGCGTCCTTGATCGTCTGGTCGATGTCGTCGGCCCGGTTGGCGAACTTGTGGGTCACCTCCGCGATGTCGGCGGCGGCCTTGTCGGCGCTCTCGCTGGCCTTTTGGATGTTGGCGAGCGCCGAGCGCACTTGTGCGGGATCGATACCGTCGAGCACGTTGTCGACCTTGGCCAGCGTGCCTTGCGTCCGTTTGGCGAAGTCGTTGACCGACCCCACGGCTGTATCGACGTTCTTGATCACGCCGTCGAGCTGCTTCGACGTCTGCTTGAGGTTACCGGTTACTGCGTCGACATTGGCGACGATGCTCTTGATCTTGTCCTTGTCGACCGCGTTGAGAAGGCCTTCGGCCGCCTTCAGCGTGCCGTCGAGTTTGCCGGAAACGCCTTTCAGCTCATCGGCCAGCGTGCTGGCCGCGGACAGGAACTTGTCGATGCCGTCCGAATTCTTGGCCAGCGCATCGGAGAAGGTCTGGACGTTCTGGACGGTCTGCGTCAGCGGCCCGCGAACGTCCTTGGTGAAGCCTTCGAGCTCGGTCAGCACCTTGTCGGCGCGGGTGAAGATATTCTGCGCCGTCTGCAAGAGGTTGGTCACCGCCGACGGGTTGGCGACGATCTCGGCGACCTTGCCTTCCTTTTCCGCTTGGTCGAGGAGCTTTACCTCCTTGGGATCGGCGCCCTTGAGTTCGATGTTGGCCTGCCCGGTCAGGCCGGCAAGCCCGATATCGGCTTGCGTCGATTTGGTGATCGGCGTCATGCGGTCGATCTCGGTATCGGCGATGGCAACCGTCGGATTGTCGACATCAATATAGACGCGCTTGACGTCGCCGACCTTGACGCCGTTGAACAGCACGAAACTTCCGCGGCCGAGCCCGGAGGCCGAGCCCGGAATGCGCACGCGCAGCAACGTCGTCTCGCCCTTGTCGCCGATCGCCGCCGTCCAGTAGACGAAGGCAAACGCCGCCAGGATCGCGGCCAGCGTGAAGATGCCGACAATGACGTAGTTGGCTCTGGTTTCCATTGTCCCACTTATGGCTATGCGCGCGCCGCAAGATCAAGTTGCCGGGCGCGTTTTCCGCGGAAATAGGATTTTACCCACGGTTCCTCGCTCTTCAGCATGTCGTCGATGGTGCCTTCGACCAGCACTTTCTTCTTGCCGAGCACGGCCACCCGGTCGCAAGCGGTGAACAGCGTGTCGAGGTCATGCGTCACCATGTAGACGGTCAGATCCATCGTATCGCGCAGCTTGACCACCAGCTCGTCGAACTCCGCCGCGCTGATCGGATCGAGACCCGATGTCGGCTCGTCGAGGAAGACGATGTCGGGATCGAGCGCCAGCGCCCGCGCCAGCGCGGCGCGCT
The DNA here is from genome assembly GCF_004022805.1 of Mesorhizobium sp. M7A.F.Ca.CA.002.04.1.1. Taxonomy (NCBI): domain Bacteria; kingdom Pseudomonadati; phylum Pseudomonadota; class Alphaproteobacteria; order Hyphomicrobiales; family Phyllobacteriaceae; genus Mesorhizobium; species Mesorhizobium sp. M7A.F.Ca.CA.002.04.1.1. Next base: position 3,702 of record NZ_RZPL01000518.1, read on the forward strand.
TGATCATGCCGCCGGACAGTTCGGATGGGAATTTTTGCGCCGCGTCGGGCGGCAGCCCGACCAGCTCGATCTTGAGCATCGCCAGTTCGTCCATCAGCTTTCGCGGCAGGTCGAGATATTCGCGCATCGGCACCTGGACGTTTTCCAGCACCGTCAGCGCCGAGAACAGGGCGCCGTGCTGGAACAGCACGCCAAGCCGCATGTCGATGCGCAGACGCTCGGCATCATCAGCCTTCTCGATATCGACGCCGAACAGCCTGATCGTGCCCGACTGCTTGCGTGTCAGGCCGAGAATGGTGCGCAGCAGAACGGATTTGCCAGCACCCGAGGCGCCGACAAATCCAAGGATTTCGCCGCGCCTTATGTCGAGCGACAGTCTGTCGAGGATAAGCTTGTCGGCAAAGGAAACGCTGATGTCGTGCGCGGAAAGCACGATATCGCCCTCGCCCGCGTCATCCGCCAATGCACCCGCCCTTTTCCTGTTTCGCAGCTTCATCTCAGAACTCGATCGCTGCGTAGAAC
>NZ_RZPL01000519.1:0-4219 GCF_004022805.1 Mesorhizobium sp. M7A.F.Ca.CA.002.04.1.1
GCTTCAAGGTTCTGGCAATCGACGGCAGGGCGCGGCGCGGCGTGATCGACATGCCGCGCGGCGAAATCCGCACGCCAGCCTTCATGCCGGTCGGCACCGGCGGTACCGTCAAGACGATGTATATGGACCAGGTGCGCGGCGTCGGCGCCGACATCATCCTTGGCAACACCTACCATCTGATGCTGCGGCCAGGCGCCGAGCGTGTGGCGCGGCTCGGCGGCTTGCATGAATTCGCCCGCTGGCCGCATCCGATCCTGACCGACAGTGGCGGTTTCCAGGTCATGTCGCTGTCGAAGCTGAGAAAGCTGACCGAAAAGGGCGTCACCTTCCGCTCGCATATCGATGGCGCCGCCTACGAGATGTCGCCGGAGCGGTCGATCGAGATTCAGGGGCTGCTCGATTCCGATATCCAGATGCAGCTCGACGAATGCACGGCGCTGCCGGCCGAAATGAAGGAGATCGAGCGCGCCATGGAGCTGTCGCTGCGCTGGGCCGAGCGCTGCAAGACGGCGTTCGGCGACCAGCCGGGCAAGGCGATGTTCGGCATCGTGCAAGGCGGCGACAACGCAGCGCTGCGGGTGCGATCGGCGCAGGCGCTGAGCGCGATGGAGTTGAAGGGCTATGCGGTCGGCGGCCTGGCCGTCGGCGAACCGCAAGCGGTGATGCTCGAGATGCTCGACATCACCTGTCCGGAGCTGCCGGCGGACAAACCGCGCTATCTGATGGGCGTCGGCACGCCTGACGATATCCTGAAGTCGGTGGCGCGCGGCATCGACATGTTCGACTGCGTGATGCCGACACGGGCCGGCCGCCACGGCCTCGCCTATACAAGGCGCGGCAAGGTCAATCTGCGCAACGCCCGCCATGCTGACGATCCGCGCCCACTCGACGAGGAAAGCGACTGCCCGGCCGCCCGTGACTACTCACGCGCCTATCTGCATCATCTGGTGCGCTCGCAGGAAGCGCTCGGCGCCATGCTTTTGACGTGGAACAACCTGTCCTACTACCAGAAACTGATGCAGGACATCCGCGCTGCGATCGAGGCTGGCACCTTCGAGGCGCGCGGCGCCGAAATCACCGAGGGCTGGGCGAGGGGCGATATCCCGTTGCTGTAAGGCCTCAAGTGCTGAGCGAATTCGAGGCGCGCAGGCTGCAGCCGGTGATCTGGAACGTGCCGTCGGGCTGCTGCTGCAGCGTATAGACCGCCTCGTAATCCTTGCCATCGGGGCCGACGATCAGCACCTGCTGGACGATCGAACCCGGACCGGTCTCCTCGACCTTGCCGAAGGAATAAGTCTGCGGCTTGCGCACCGGCGGATAGCCGTTGGTCACCATGTTCATGAAGGCATCGACGGTCGGGAAGATCCGCTTCACATTCGGGGCGGCGAAGCTGTAGGCGGTGGCGCCGTCATTGGCGATGAGGGCCTTTAGCTGACCGTCGATGACGGACTGGCCTGCCTTGATCTCGGCATCGCCGGCCAATGCCGACGACACGCAGAGGAATGGAACGACTGCGAATGCGAAAAAGGCGCGGCGCATGGCCTGTCTCCGTTGTCCCGCGAAACATCTTCCCTTGAAATGGTGCTGTCCGAAGACGCATCATAACATACGCTTGGCAGCGCATCGCGGTTTCAGCGATCGCGAATAATCGCTGGCGCTCGGCGGCAGGTTGCATGCTGGCGGAGAGCTGCGGCAGGTCGCAGCCCAGGCCTGGGCCGGCAGAGTACGGATTCCAGCGCTTGAAAGCCCGCCTCCAGTCTGCCAGAAGGGCCGCTGGACTTGGACGTTTAGCGGGACGAAGCCATGAAGGCGTTTTTCGTGCAGATCAAATGCGAGCTCGGCAAATCCTATGAGGTTGCCAGCGCGCTTGCCGATGCCGAGATCGCCTCGGAAATCTACTCCACCGCCGGCAACTACGATCTGCTCGCCAAATTCTATGTCGACGACGAGGAAGACGTCGGCCATTTCGTCAACGAAAAGGTGCAGATTCTCCCCGGCATCAAGGACACGTTCACCGTCGTCACGTTCCGTGCTTTCTAGCCGGTAAACGCATTTGCCCGGGCACGAGGCAAAGGCTGATCAAGGTCATATTTCAGCTGCCTCAATTTTAGGCAGGCGCAACATACTGATCGCCCGTATCTCCCAAATCACCGATTGCGCTTGATTTTCTCCGGCGACGCCAGTGAAATGGCGTCACAGGGGAGTATGCGATTGGCAGCGTTCGATGAAATGCTTCCGGAAGTCTCCGGATTGAGAAGACCGTATTCGGCGTATGATCGCTGGCTGAAGGAGCAGGATCCAGCCAGGCTGACCGAGAAGATGCAGGACGCTGAACGCGTCTTCCGCAAGACCGGCATCACCTTCGCCGTCTATGGTGAGCAAGAAGCCTCCGAGCGGCTGATCCCGTTCGACATCGTTCCCCGCATCATTTCAGGCAATGAATGGCGGCGCCTCACGCAGGGCATCGAGCAGCGCGTGCAGGCGCTGAACGCCTTCCTCGACGACATCTACCATCGCCAGGAAATCCTGCGGGCAGGGCGCGTACCCAGGGAATTGATCGCCAGGAATGAGGCATTCCTGCCGGAGATGATCGGGGTCAGGCCGCCGGCCGGCGTCTATACCCACATCATCGGCGTCGACATCGTCCGCATCTCGGAGGACGAGTTCTACGTGCTGGAGGACAATGCGCGCACGCCGTCCGGCGTCTCCTACATGCTGGAGAACCGCGAGACGATGATGCAGCTGTTCCCCGAGCTGTTCCAGAAGATCAAGGTGCGGCCGGTGGAAAACTACCCGCAGCTTCTGCGCCAGTCGCTGGCGGCGGTGCGGCCGCAAAGCACCAAAGGTGCGCCGACCATTGCGGTGCTGACGCCCGGCAGCTTCAATTCCGCCTATTTCGAACACGCCTTCCTTGCCGACCAGATGGGCGTGCAACTGGTCGAAGGCCAGGACCTGCGCGTGGTCGACGGCCATGTCGCCATGCGCACGACGGAAGGCTACAAGCAGATCGATGTGCTCTACCGCCGCGTCGATGATTCTTTCCTCGACCCGCTGACGTTCCGTCCGGATTCCGCTCTCGGCATACCCGGCATCATGGATGTCTATCGCGCCGGCAACATCACCATCGCCAATGCGCCGGGCACCGGCATAGCCGACGACAAGGCGATCTATTCCTACATGCCCGAGATCATCGAGTTCTACACCGGTCGCAAGGCAATCCTGGGCAACATTCCGACCTGGCGCTGCTCGGAGCCCGACAGCCTGAAATACGTGCTCGAACACATCGACGAGCTGGTGATCAAGGAAGTGCACGGTTCCGGCGGCTACGGCATGCTGGTCGGGCCTGCGGCAACCAAGAAGGAATGCGAGACCTTCGCCAAGAAGTTGGCGGCCAAGCCATCGAATTATATTGCCCAGCCGACGCTGGCGCTGTCGACATGCCCGATCCTGACGGAAAAAGGGCTGGCGCCGCGCCACGTCGATCTCAGGCCCTATGTGCTGGTCTCCGACCGCATCCAGATCGTGCCTGGGGGCCTCACACGCGTCGCGTTGAAGGAAGGTTCGCTGGTTGTGAACTCGTCGCAGGGCGGCGGGACGAAAGATACTTGGGTGTTGGATGATTGAGACGAGTGAGTAGGGAATAGTCAGTAGTCAGTAGCGGAAATAGAGGGACAGGAAATGCCATATTTCATTGAGATTCAATTGCTTAATATTCACTGCTCACTATTCGCTACTCACTAGCCCGAAGGGCCACTTCATGCTTTTAGGCCGCACCGCAAACGGGCTCTATTGGATGAACCGCTATATCGAGCGGGCGGAAAACATGGCGCGCTTGGTCGATGCCGGCCTGCGCATGGCGCTGACCCGCACCCAAAGCGCCTCGGAAGAGTGGAATTCGGTGCTGCTCAGCGCTGGTTCCGACGTCACCTTCAGCCAGAAATATTCCGACTATACCGCCGCCAATGTCGCCGACTTCCTGTTGCGCGACACGTCGAACCCATCGAGCACGATGTCGTCCATCGAGACAGCCCGCAACAATGCCCGCATGGTGCGCACCGCGCTGACGCGCGAGACCTGGGAAAGCATCAACGAAGCCTGGATGGCGCTGAAGCGGATGCTGGCCAAGCCGATCGACGAGCGCGACCTGCCAAGCGTGCTCGACGCCATCAAGCGCGAGACGGCGCTGATCCGCGGCTCGTTCTACGGCACCATGCTGCGC
>NZ_RZPL01000051.1:0-14866 GCF_004022805.1 Mesorhizobium sp. M7A.F.Ca.CA.002.04.1.1
CCGCGGCCGCCGCCTGGACCATCAGCACCGCAAGCAGAGCCTGGAGGGGAAGCGTCGCCGATGACATTTCAGTCCTCGAAACGCGGCGCAGTCTCGTCGAGCAGCGCGTTGGCGGTGGCGACCGCTGTCCTGGGGTCGGTGCCGTCGGCGAACACGGCGCTCGACAGCGCCACGAATTCAGCGCCGGTGGCGCCCACGGCTTCGACCGAGGCGATGTCGGATCCGGCCATGACGATGCAAGGGATCTGGATCATGTCCGCCCACCATGCGCCGAGCGACAGGTTGCGCGGGTGCGGTTCGGGCTTGTTGTCGTAGCCGAAGCGGCCGAAGAAAATGTAGTCTGGCCGCGTCTCGCCAAGCTCGAGCGCGTCGTCACGCGTCTTGGCGCCTCCGGTGCCGACCATCATCTTTGCCTGGGAATGCTCGATTGTCTCGGCGAGTTCGGCCTTGGAGACTTCGACATGGATGCCGTCGGCCTGGACGCGGCCGGCTATGCGGGTGTCGCCGGCGATGATGACAGCAACGCCGGCGGCTTGCGCTGCCGGCACGATCCGTTCGGCGAAAGCCTGGAACGAGGCTTCATCCATGCCGTTCTCGGGCAGGATCAGCGAAGCGACATCGCCACCATCGAATGCCGTGACAATACGGGCCGCCGGCACGCCGGGCGGCGCGATCAGCACGATGCGACAGCGATTGGGGGGCGTTGCTTCATTCATGGTTCTTCGGGTCCCGCGTTTCGCCTATGCCGGGCGAAGATGGTTGGATTGCGGCATAGAGCAAAGTGCCCGCCTTGAACAGGCGGGCAGTCGGGATCGCGATGTTTGATCCGCCGGGCAGCCGGCGGGCCGCTTCACTTGATCGGGTGCGGGCTCGCGACGGGCGGTTTGCCCTTCCACAGCGTCCAGCCGAGATTCATGCCGGCGGCGGCGATCAGGATGGCGGTGGCGCCGACGACCTGGCTCAGATGCAGCCGATGGCCGAAGGCGACGACGTCGACCAGGATGGCGACGACGGGATAGATGAACGACAGCGATCCCTGCAGATGCGTCGGCAGCTTCTGGATGGCGCCGTACATCAGTATGTACATCAGGCCGGTGTGGACGATGCCGAGCGTCGCCAGCATGGTCCAGCTCCAGGCATCGGCTGGAAGCCGGGATAGATTGGCGAACGGCGCCAGCATGACGACGCCGACGCAGACCTGTATCAGCGCAATCAGATGCGGTGGCGTGCCCTTGAGCTTCTTGGTGACGATGGCGGCGACGGCCCAGAAGAAGGCCGCGCCCAATGCCATGACGATGCCGGTGAAATAATCCGTGCCGGCCATGCCGGCATTGGGGCCGGCATCGGGAGCCGACTGCACGATCAGCACCATGCCGGCGAAGGCGATGGTCAGCCAGGTCAGCTTGGTCAGGCTCAGCCGCTCGGCGAAGAAGAGCGCGCCGAAGCCGACCAGCATGAAGGGCTGCGTGTTGTAGACGGCGGTGGCGATCGAGATCGACGCGCGCGAGAAAGCGCTGAACAGCAAAAGCCAGTTGACGACGATGGCGACGCCGCCGAGCGCGGCGATGCCGATGATGCGCAGCGACAGCCTGTTGCGCAGCAACCCCAGCCCGGCGCAGATGATGAGCAGCGTCAGCGCGCCGAAAGCGCAACGCCAAAACACCACATCCATGATCGGCTGGCCGGACAGGACGACGAACCATCCGATCGTTCCCAGGATGGCCATTGCGGCGGACATTTCGACCGTGCCGCGTACTGTCTCGTTCACAACAAACCTCCTTATCGGTTGAGCCGCCATAATCTCATGCGGTCGCGAAGCTTTCCATCAGATTGGAAAGGGTGTATGGCCTATTGGCCTAATTATATTAGGAGAAAGCTCCAAGCTGTCGGGAAAAGGAAAAAGATGCTGGACGATCTCGACCGAAATCTCCTTGAAATCCTGATCAAGGATGCGCGGACCTCGCTGAAGGAGCTGGCCGCCCAGGTCGGGCTGTCGTCGCCAAGCGTTTCGGAGCGGCTGCGACGACTCGAGGAGCGCGGCGTCATCCGGGCGTTCACCGTCGAGATCGATCCGCTCGCGCTCGGCTATACCTTGCAGGCGATCGTGCGCATCCGGCCTCTGCCGGGCAAGCTGCACATCGTTCAGAAGCTGATCGAGGACATCCCCGAATTCGGCGAATGCGACAAGGTAACGGGCGATGACTGCTTCGTCGCCCGGCTGTTCGTACGCTCGATCGGCGATCTCGACGGGATTCTCGACCGTATCGCCGACAAGGCGGAGACAAGCACCGCCATCATCAAGGCGCAGCCGATCCGGCGGCGGCCGCCACCGCTCGACGCGGCTGCTTCTCGGGATAGGGCAAAGGTCTTGCATGCCTCCTGATCGAGCCGGGTGGAAAGCCGGTGGCCGCTTGGTTAGTGTGCCGACCAAATGAGACCGAGACTGTCATGGCGCAGAACATATACGACCGTGAGGATTTCTTCGCAGGCTACAGCCAACTCGGCCGTTCGGTCGAAGGGCTGGAGGGTGCCGCCGAGTGGCCGGCAATGCGCGCGATGCTGCCCGATGTCGGCGGCTTGAGGGTCGTCGATCTCGGCTGCGGCTTCGGCTGGTTCTGCCGCTGGGCACGCGAGCATGGGGCGGCGCAGGTGCTTGGCCTGGACCTGTCGGAGAAGATGCTTGCCCGAGCAAGGGCCGCCGGCCCGGATGCAGGGATAAGCTATGAGACGGCCGATCTCGATCGGCTCAGCCTGCCGGAAGCCAGCTTCGATCTCGTCTACAGTTCGCTCGCCTTGCACTATGTCGAGGATGTGTCGCGTCTGTTCGGGACCGTGCATCGGGCCCTGGCGCCTGGCGGGCATTTCGTCTTTTCGACGGAACATCCGATCTTCATGGCGCCGACCAAACCCGGCTGGGTGATCGATAGCGAAGGCCGAAAGACGTGGCCTGTCGACCAGTATCTGGTGGAAGGACCGCGCAGCACGGACTGGCTGGCCAAGGGCGTCGTGAAACATCACCGCACGATCGGCACCACGCTCAACGCTCTCCTGCAGGCCGGCTTCACCATCGCGCATGTCGAGGAGTTCCGTCCGACATCAGAGCAGATCGCGGCCAAACCCGAACTGGCGGAAGAGCTCGAGCGGCCGATGTTCCTGCTGGTCTCGGCGCGTCGGTAGGCACAGGCCTGCGTCGGCCCGCATGTGCAGCCGCCACGCTCATATTTGCTGTCGCTCCGCCCGACATTCTGGGCTATTCAAGCGTCGACACGCTTTCCCTCCGGACCAGTCCCCTCCCATGTCAGGCCTGCTTCTCGATCCGTGGTTCTATGCGGCCGCCATTCCGGCGGTCATTCTGGTCGGCCTGTCGAAGGGCGGCTTTGGCGGTGCCGTCGGTTTCGTCGGCGTGCCGCTGATGGCGCTGACCATGCCGCCGGTGCAGGCGGCGGCCATCCTGCTGCCGATCCTGTGCCTGATGGACATCGTCTCGGTGTGGACGTGGTGGGGCGTTTACGACCGCAAGATGCTGGTCGACATGATGCCGGGCGCCGTCATCGGCATCGGCCTTGGCTGGCTTACGGCGGCACTGGTGACCGAAGAGGCGGTGCGGCTGATCGTTGGCGCCGTCGCCATCATCTTCGTCCTGCGCTGGCTCTATCTGCAGTTCCGCCACGGCGCCGATCACGCGGCCGCGCCCAACCGCGTGGCCGCCGCCGTGTGGGGCACGGTCGCCGGCTTCACCAGCTTCGTTGCCCATGTCGGCGGTCCGCCCTTCCAGGTCTATGCCTTGCCGATCCGTCTCGATCCGAAAGTTCTGTCGGGCACCGCAGCGATCTTCTTTGCCGCCACCAACGCGCTGAAGCTGGTGCCCTATTTCGCGCTCGGCCAGTTCGACACCGCCAATCTGACGGCATCGGCGGTGCTGATGCCGCTGGCGCCGCTGTCGACCATCGCCGGAGCGTGGCTGGTGCGCCGCATGCGGCCGGAAACCTTCTATCCCTTTACCTACGCAACCGTCGCGGTCGTGGCGCTGAAGCTGCTGTGGGATGGCATTGTCGGCCTGATGTAGAAAGGCCGCCGCGCAGCCGCCCCGTCATTAGGGGTCAGGCGGCGCTTGGCACCAGACGACGGTTGCCGCCAAAAGCCAGTGTCGCGCCGACCATAACGACCAGCACCATGCCGGCAAGGATGCCGATGTCATGCACGGTCGGTTTGAGCACCATGTCCGCAATGATCACCAGCATCACCGCATAGTCGAAACGTGCCGCGCTCATCATGCGCTGGCCGATGGCAAGAACCTCTGGCGTGACGCCCTCTTTGGCGATCATTGCGCCCATGCGCTCCCCGGTCGGCTTGAAGATGAACATGCCGATCGAAAAGGTCGTGGCGTATCCCGCCAGGCCGATGAGTACCCACAAATCGGAGAAGCCGACCCAGAACCAGCACATGATGAGGCCGAAGATCAGCGTCAGCATCGACATCGGCGCAAAGAACCTGCCGCCCAGCTGACCGCTGGCGCGCATTGCCTGCAGCTTTTCCTCGATGTTGCCCGCGCGCTCGGCAAGCATGCCCAGCAGGAACAGTACGAAGCCGCCGTCGACCCACAGAATGGCGGTAGTGACGTGGAGGAATTTGACGATCGAGTACCAGTCCATGGGTTGCTCCTGCAGTGTCCGGTCAGGTTTGCGGCGGCGCCGATTTGCGCCGGCCGTCAGAGGAGCGGGCGTTTAGCGTGGCGCCTGTTTCGGAACGATGTCGCGAAAAATCCGGCTCTGTTTCAGCTTACGGCCAACGCGCGAGGTCGCAGATTGTGAACGCATTATCTGATTTTCTGCTAATGTACGAATCGTCGGGAGGGGGTTGGCGCGACATCGTCTGGATACGCTGCCGATATTAGTGCGCCAATGCCGGGAGCCCGGTGGCGACAACAATCGCCTGACGATCAACCCATTCCCGCAAGCGGGAAAAGGCAATTCGGGGGACCATTATGCAAGGGATAGCACGGAATTTCTTCACGCTGGCCATCATCTATTCGCTGTGCGGCATGGCGCTCGGCCTGTACATGGCGATCAGCCAGGATCACGGCCAGATGCCGACCCACGCCCACACGATGGTGGCCGGATGGCTGATGTCGGCGGTCTTCGCCTTCTTCTACCATTTGTTTCCGGCAATCGGGCAGAAGACGCTCGCCACAGTTCATTTCTGGCTGACGGCGGTCAGCGGCATCGGCCTGCTGATCGGCCTCTATTTCCTGCTTGCCGGCAATGCCGCGATCGAACCGCTGGTGGCGGCCTCCTCGATGGGCTTCTACGCAGCCATGCTGCTGTTCGCCTTCATCGCCTTGCCGGCGGTCTGGAAGACCGCTTGACCGAGCCTGACGCAGGAGATGCTGTGCTGTTACGGCACAGTATGGCGGCGTTCGGTCAAAAAACATCCGCACCGTTAAGGCTTCATTAAGCTTTACAGGTGTTTACTATGTCCATCCAGTGATCTGGATTCTTACCGAGTGGTTGGAGCCACTTTGTTTGACGCCTCCCTGTTAAACTCCTGAGAGCCGCCTTATCCGCGGCTCTTTTTTTGTCTCGATTTCTCTTTTTTGTCCGCACCCCAGCGGGGCCGCCCGACAGGGGTGCCGTTAACCTTCTGTTAAACATGTGCTTGCCTTCACCGGTGACGAAGCGCATTTTCAAGCTTCAGTCAGATAGGGTTCCGGGTGTATCGGCAGGGAGCCGAATCGGCCGGTTGCAAGTGCAGGGGCGTATCAATGAACGAGCCTTCGAAGGGCAGTGCGAAAACCGTCAAGCTGGCGGAACGCCGGGTTTTCTCGCAATCCTTCAAGCCGCTTTACCAGGAAGGCATGGGTCTGGTCGAACAGGCCGCCGAATATCTCGACGGCAAGGGCCGGGCCGAGGCGAAGAAGCTGTCGCGGCTGGCCGCCACGCTCTACGCGGCCGAATCGATGCGGCTGACCACCAGGCTGATGCAGGTTGCCTCCTGGCTGCTTTTGCAGCGCGCCGCCAATTCCGGCGAGATGACCCGTGACCAGGTGGCATCGGAAAAGTCCAAGGTGCGCCTCGACACCGCTTCCGCCCATGACGAAGCCGCCGGTTGGGCCGAACTGCCCGAGGATTTCCTCGACCTCGTCACCCGCTCGCTGCGCCTGCAAGCGTTGGTGCGCCGCATGGACGACGAGATCTATGGCTCCGGCGCCATGGTCGACATGCAACCGATGGCTCGCCGCCCCAACCCGGTTTCCGACCAGATCAGCCTGCTCAACACGGCTTTCGCTCGGGGTTAGACCGCGGTCCGCCTTCTGTTTCCGGTTTGTTCACATTTCGCTGGCATCGCTGTCCGCCGGAGGTAAACTCGGCAAATGGCGGAAGCGATTCGCATCATCGGTATCGATCCCGGGCTTCGGCGCACCGGCTGGGGCATCGTCGAAAGCCTCGGCAATTCGCTGCGCTTCATTGCTTCCGGCACTGTGAAATCAGACGATAAGGCCGCGCTGGCAACGCGGCTGTGCCAGCTGCATGACAGGCTTGCCGAAGTCCTGCATGCCGCCATGCCGCACGAAGCGGCGGTCGAACAGACCTTCGTCAACAAGGACGCGGTGGCAACGCTGAAGCTCGGTCAGGCACGCGGCATCGCCATGCTGGTGCCGGCGCGTGCCGGCCTCGTCGTTGCCGAATATGCGCCTAACGCAGTCAAGAAAGCGGTGATCGGCGTCGGCCATGGCGACAAGAAGCAGATCCACATGATGGTGAAGGTGCTGTTGCCGAAAGCCATTTTCGATACCGAGCATGCCGCCGACGCGCTCGCCATCGCCATCTGCCACGCGCATCACCGGCAAAGCGTGGCCTACCGGATGGCACTCGCTGGATAGAGATGTTCTTGACTTGTTCACCGGGTTGGAATAATCCTTACTTGTAAGAAAGGGGTGTTTCATGCGTGTGACGAGCAAAGGTCAAGTGACAATCCCACGGGATCTGCGGGAGACATTTGGGATTGGCGCCAACAGCGAAGTCATCTTCGGCATCGAGGGCGGCAAGATCACGATCACGCCGAAGCATGACAAGGGGCGGTTGGCCGACCGCGAAAGACTCGATCGTTTTCTTGCTGCGCTCGATCGGCTTGAGGGCAGCGGCGATCAGACAATGAATGCCGATGCCGTCATGGCTTTGACCCGGGATCGCTAATCTTGGCGACGCTTGTCGACACCAACGTGCTTGTCGATATCGCCGTTCGCGATCCCGTCTGGTCAAAGTGGTCGTGGTCCAAAATGGTGTCTGCCCTCGAGCAAGGCAGCCTGGTCATCAATCAGATTATCTACGCCGAGTTTTCGATGCGCTATGAGGCGATAGACGATGTCGATGATGCCTTGCCTGAAGACGAGTTCCGGCGCGAAAGTCTCCCGTTCGAGGCGGCCTTTGCTGCGTCGAGAGCGTTCTCGGTCTATCGGCGGTTGGGCGGACCTCGAGAGAAGGTGATGCCCGACTTCTTGATTGGGGCTCACGCTGCCATCCGAGGCTATCCCATTCTTACTCGCGATCCCGCAGGTTTCAGAAAGTACTTTCCAGATGTCGAGCTCATCACGCCCGATACTCATCCCTAACGGGGATTGCGTCCAATGATCGGCAAGCTCAAGGGCACGCTGGACGAGGTCGACGAGGATCATTGCCTCGTCGATATCCATGGCGTCGGCTACGTCGCCTATTGTTCAGCGCGCACGCTGGCGGCGCTGCCTTCGCCCGGCGAAGCGGTGGTGCTGTTCATCGAGACCTATGTCCGCGAGGACATGCTGCGGCTCTACGGCTTCCAGTCAGTGCTGGAACGCGAGTGGTTCCGGCTGCTGATGAACAATGTTCCCGGCGTCGGCGCCAAGGTGGCGCTGGCCATCCTGTCGACGCTGGCGCCGGCCGACCTCGCCAATGCGATCGCGCTGCGCGACATCGCCATGGTTTCTCGCGCACCCGGCGTCGGCAAGAAGGTGGCCGAGCGCATCGTCACCGAACTGAAGAACAAGGCGCCGGCCTATGCCGGAACCGCTTCGGGCACCATCGGCCTGAAACAGGAGCTCGGCGACGGCGTGGCATCCGCGCCGATCACCGACGCGGTCTCGGCGCTGGTCAATCTCGGCTATTCGCGCGACACGGCCGCCAATGCGGTGGCGGCGGCGCTGAAGACGGCGGGCGAGGATGCCGATGCGCCGAAGCTGATTCGCTTCGGGCTGAAGGAACTTGCGCGGTGAGCCGCCGCTTGTTCAGCCCCTTGCCGTGTGCAAGGAAGGCGGCATGAGCCTGTCGCCCCGCTTGATTGCCCCGGAAAAACGCGGCGAGGATGCCGAGCAGACCTTGCGGCCGCAGACGCTCGACGATTTCGTCGGCCAGGCGGCGGCGCGGGCCAATCTCAAAGTGTTCATCGAGGCTGCCAAGAGCCGCAGCGAGGCGCTCGACCACGTGCTGTTCGTCGGGCCGCCTGGTCTCGGCAAGACGACGCTGGCGCAGATCATGGCGCGCGAGCTCGGCGTCAATTTCCGCTCGACCTCCGGCCCGGTCATCGCCAAGGCCGGCGATCTTGCCGCGCTGCTGACCAATCTCGAGGAAGGCGACGTGCTGTTCATCGACGAGATCCATCGGCTGAGCCCGGCGGTGGAGGAGATCCTTTATCCGGCGATGGAGGATTTTCAGCTCGACCTGATCATCGGGGAAGGCCCGGCGGCGCGCTCGGTCAAGATCGACCTCGCCCGCTTCACGCTCGTCGCCGCCACCACGCGGCTTGGCCTGCTGACCAATCCGCTGCGCGACCGTTTCGGCATTCCGGTACGGCTCAATTTCTACACGGTCGAGGAGCTGGAGCAGATCGTGCGGCGTGGCGCGCGTATCCTGCAAATGCCGCTCGGCAACGACGGCGCGCTGGAGATCGCGCGGCGCGCGCGGGGCACGCCACGCATCGCCGGCCGGTTGTTGCGCCGTGTGCGCGATTTCGCCTCGGTGGCCGGCGATGGCCATGTCGACCGCAAGATCGCCGACGAAGCGTTGACCCGGCTGGAAGTCGATGCGCTCGGCCTCGACTCGCTCGACCGCCGGTACCTCAGCATGATCGCGCGCAATTTCGGCGGCGGGCCGGTCGGCATCGAGACGATCGCCGCAGGCCTGTCCGAACCGCGCGATGCCATCGAGGACATCATCGAGCCTTATCTGATCCAGCAGGGTTTCATCCAGCGCACGCCGCGCGGCCGCATGCTGACGGCCAATGCCTGGCGGCATCTCGGCCTCGACGCGCCGAAGGATCTGGCGCAACAGCAGATCAACCTGTTCCAGGAAGAATAGCGCTCAGGCCGATCAGGCGCAGGTTCCGGGCCGACAAAGGATCTGTGAGCGGCCTGCGCAAAATATCCTCGGCTTCGCCGGTTTGCCGGCGCATTCGTCGGCTCTGGTGGCGGTGCCATCCCGGGGCAATCTCGCTCCGATGGTTTGCCGGAGCCACGCAATGATCACCAGACGCGGGTTCCTGCGCTTCATCGGCGGGTCGATTCTGTCGGTTGCCGCGCTCAGCGCCTATGCGGCCGGCATAGAGCCGATGCTGCTGACGCATGTGAAACGCTATGCGCTAACGCCGCCGCATTGGCCTGATGGCCTGAAGCTGCGCATCGTCGCGCTTGCCGATATCCATGCCTGCCGGCCATGGATGACGCCGGAGCGGATCGCCTCACTTGTCGAAGACGCGAATGCCCTGCAGCCGGACGTGATCGTCCTGCTCGGCGATTATATCGCCGGCATGCCGTTGGTGACCGGCCCGGTGACGCCGTCGCAATGGGCCTCCGCCCTCTCGGACCTCAAGGCACCGCTCGGCGTGCTCTCGATTCTCGGCAACCATGACTGGTGGGCAGATGGCTTCGCGCAGCGCGCCGGGGCCGGCCCGACCGTAGCGGGCAAGGCCCTGGAGAAAGTCGGCATTCCGGTGCTGGAGAACGATGTCGTGCGCCTGGAAAAGGATGGGCATGGTGTGTGGATTGCCGGGCTCGCCGACCAGCTCGCTCTGCTGCCGACCAGGGACCGCCCCGGCTTTACCGGGCTGGACGATCTCGACGGCACGTTGGCCAAGGTCAGCGACGCATCGCCCATCATCCTGCTTGCGCACGAGCCGGATATTTTTCCGAAGGTGCCGTGGCGCGTCTCGCTGACCCTGTCCGGCCACACCCATGGCGGACAAATTCGGCTGTTCGGCTATTCGCCGGTCGTGCCATCGCGTTTCGGCAACCGCTACGCCTATGGCCACGTCGTCGAGAACGATCGCAATCTGATCGTCTCCGGCGGGCTCGGTTTCAGCATATTGCCGGTGCGTTTCGGGATGCGGCCGGAAATCCTGTCGATCGACCTTGGCTAAATCCAAATCGCCTCAGTGAAGCGATTTGATCGCGTCCATCACATCCGGCTCGGCCTTGTCGCCGTTGAAGGCATCGACGATGCCGAAGGCGCCGCCATAGCTCCACACCGACCATGAGAAGCCATGTGCTTCGGCACGCGCGATCATGTCCCTGACATAGGCGGCCCGATACCCAGCGGGCATCACATAGGAATTGCCGTATTCCTGGCGGATCATGCCGAACTCGCCCAGCGTGATGTTTCCAGGCTTGACGCCGTTGGCCCTCGCCCACGCCTCGACCTTTTCGAACGGCGCATCCATCAAGCCGAGCAGTCTGTCGGGGGTGTCCATGCTGGCGACCTGTTCGTCAAGATAGGCAAGCAGGCCGCTTTGCCGCGTCCATGGCGCCTCGGCCTTGATCCTGGCGCGGATGGTGTCGAGCGTCACGTCGAGCTGTGCCTTGGGCACCGCACTCAGCGGATAGGGCAGGCCAGTCACATAGGGGATGAAGTCTCCGGCCCAGGTTGCGCCCTGATGGGTGAGCAGAAACGGATCGTAGGAATGGAAGGTCCAGATGACGTTGTCGTCCGGAATCGTCTTCGGGTCGATCTTTTCCAACGAACTCGCGGCGGAATAGCAGGCGCCGGTCAGCACCAGGGTCAGTTTCGTAGCCGAGGATCGCGCCGCCGCGAACAGTTTGCGCTGGCGGTCCGGCCACAGGCTCGTGCCGTCGCTGTCGCAGTCCACGATCGGTTCGTTCATGGGCTCGAAGGCGACCTGGGCGGGATCTTCGCTGGCCAGCGTGCGGGCCATCTTGCGGACCATCTCGACATAGGCGTCGAAGGTCCGTGGGTCGCCCATCACTTCAGCCATTCCGATCTTGCGGCTGCCGCCGGCCGGGATCAGGTGCATGTCGACGATCACCTTGAGCCCGGCGCGGTTGATTATGCGCACCGAGTCCAGCACGCTGGCATAGAGATCGTCACGCAAGGCCACGGTCTGGTCGGACAGAAAGGGCGATGGATCGACCGGCATGCGCAGGAAATCGAAGCCGGCATCCTTCAACGCCTTGAGGTCGTCCTCCCCAAGGAATTTCCGCCACTCCGGATAGGGCAGGATGGCCTTGGCGTCGCCCCACTGGTCCTCGCCGGGCCAGGTGACCCACTGGTCGAGATTGAGGCCGCGCTTCATCGAGAATGTCGCGGTCTGGCCAGGCAGCGCCAAAGCCACCAACACGAACAGCGCCGCCATCAAAGTCTTGATCATCGCCGTCAACAGTGCCATCCGATGCTGTGTCACGCGGGAAACAGGTGCCTCGTCGGGGCTGAAAAAGGAAGCGCAATGGGCGATCATGGTGAATCGGCGACGCTGCTGGCCGGGCTTTCCGGTGCGCTGACGGCGTTCGGCCACCGGCTGATGGCGCGGGTCTATTATGCCGACACCGATTTCTCCGGCGTCGTCTATCATGCTCGCTATCTCGAATTCTTCGAACGCGGCCGCTCCGACTATCTCAGGCTGACCGGCGTGCACCACACAGAGCTTGCCGACGGCAAGCATGGCGAAAGAATAGTCTGGGTGGTGCGCCGCATGGAGATCGACTTTCGCGGCCCGGCCCGCATCGACGACATCCTGACCGTCGACACCCGCACCGAGGAGATTTCCGGCGCGCGCATCTTCATGGCGCAACAGCTCAAGCGCGGCGACGAGGTGCTGGTCGAGGCCAAGGTCGAGGCGGCGATCATCGGCGAGAATGGCCGCCCAAGGCGCTTTCCCAAGGAATGGGTGGCGGCATTCATGCCCCGGATGGGATGATATTCAGGTGATGCCGGCCTGCAAACGGTGATTCCCTGCGCTTCCGGTGCTCGGGTGCTTCAAGTACCCTCCGCTCCGGTTCTCGGAAACCGCCGCTTTCGGCTCGGCCTGACCTGAATCTCAACCCATCCTGACTTCGCGCTTGGATGATGGCGTTACAACTGTGCGGGCGTGGCAATGCGCCGCGCCTTATATACTAACCCATCCTTAACCATAACGGTTCATGAAGAGATTGGTGAAGATTGGCGTTATCGAACGCCTTCCTTTCACCAATATTTGCCCTGAAAAGGCCGACAACGGCACAGTTTGGGGTTGTTCCGGTAGCTTCGTGCGAACCGACCACAAGGGATGCCAGGGGCCAGCCGCCAGCTTCGCCCGGAAAATCTTAAGGACGTAACGATGGAAAATATCGCACTCGCCGATCCGGGCGCGCAATTGTCGGTTTGGTCGCTGTTCGTTTCGGCCAGCTGGGTGGTCAAGCTGGTCATGATCGGCCTGCTCTGCGCCTCGGTCTGGACCTGGGCGATCATCGTCGACAAGCTGGTTTCCTATGCCCGCATGCGGCTGGCGCTCAACCGGTTCGAGCAGGTGTTCTGGTCGGGGCAGTCGCTGGAGGAGCTTTACCGCACGCTCGCCGATCGCAAGACCACCGGCATGGGCGCCATTTTCGTGGCGGCCATGCGCGAGTGGAAGAAGAGTTTCGAGAAGGGCGCCAAGTCGCCGCTCGGCCTGCAAACCCGCATCGACAAGGCGATGGACCTGGCGCTGACCCGCGAGATGGAAAAGCTGGAAGGCCGCCTCGGCTTCCTTGCCACCACCGGCTCGGCGGCACCCTTCATCGGCCTGTTCGGCACCGTCATCGGCATCATGACGTCGTTTCAGGCGATCGCCGGCTCCAAGAATACCAGTCTCGCCGTGGTTGCGCCGGGCATCGCCGAAGCGCTGCTGGCGACGGCCATCGGCCTGCTCGCCGCCATTCCCGCCGTCATCGCCTACAACAAGCTGTCGTCCGATGCGAGCAAGATAGCCGTGCGCATGGAAGGGTTCTCCGACGAGTTCTCCGCCATACTCTCGCGCCAAATCGATGAAAAAGTGGCCCCCAAGGCCTGAGGAGTAGCAGATGGGTATGTCCATGGGCATGGCAGGACGCGGCGGGCGCGGCCACAGGCGGCGCGGCCGTCACCATGCACTGATGTCCGAGATCAACGTCACGCCGATGGTCGACGTGATGCTGGTGCTGCTGATCATCTTCATGGTCGCGGCGCCAATGCTGACGGTCGGCGTGCCGATCGACCTGCCGGATACGCAGGCTAAGGCGATGAATGCCGACACGCAGCCGATCACCGTCTCGATCAACGCCGCCGGCCAGATTTACCTGCAGGAAACCGAAATCCCGATCGAGGAACTGGTAGCCAAGCTGCAGGCAATTTCCAAGACCGGCTATGAGGAGCGCATCTTCATCCGCGGCGACAAGTCCACCGACTATGGTACGGCGATGAAGGTGATGGCCCGCATTTCGGCCGCCGGCTACAAGAACATCGGCCTGGTTTCACTGCAGGAACAGGACCAGTAGACGCGCGATGAAGACCGGCCTCACCACATCGGTGATCTTGCATACGGCGGCGCTGACCTTCGGCCTGTTCACGCTGACGGCGCCGGCGGCACTTCCGTCGTCCGACGTCGAGTCGGTCGCGGTCGATATCGTGCCGATGGAAGCCATTGCGCAGACGTTGCAGGGCGACAAAAAGGCCGTGATGCATGAAAAGCCGGCCCCTGTGCCGACGCAGCGCCCGGACATTGTGCCGGATGCGCAGAAGGTCGGTGAGAACAGTGTCGATACCGACAAGCCGATAACGCCGGAAGCCAAGCCCAAGCCCGTCGACATGACCTCGGCTCCGCCGCCCGCACCGACCCCGATCGAAAAGCCGAAGCCTGAGGACGTGCCGAAGCCGCAGGAGAAGCCCAAGCCTACCCCGGCAACGGAAGTGGCGCCGGCGCCGACGCCCAAGGAAGAGGTCAAGCCCGAGCCGGTCAAGCAGGCCGATCCCAAGCCGACACCGGCCAAGCCGGCGCCGACCCCGCCGCCGCAGGACAAGACCGCTGCCATCGATCCGACGCCCGAGGTCAAGCCCGACGCCGTCGCTGAAGCCATAGCGCAGGAGCCGCCCGCCGAGGCGACGCAGCTGCCGGATTCCGCTCCCGCGCCGGAAGCGCGGCCGAAGCCGCAGCCGGCGCAGGCCGAAAGCGCCAAGGCGCCGGAGCGCAAGGACGCCGACAAGCCGGTCAAGGAAGCGTCGTCGAAGCCGAAATCCGATGACAAGCAATTCAACGCCGACGAGATCTCCGCGCTCCTCGACAAGCAGAAACCATCCGGCGGCGGCGCCAAGCGCTCGACCCAGCAGGCGTCGCTCGGCGGCGACAAGGACCAAGGTCAGAAGCTCTCCAGGTCCGAAATGGGTGCCCTGGAAAGCCAGCTCGGCGGCTGCTGGACCCTTCCTGTCGGCCTTGAAGGTTCCGAGAACTTCCTCGTCGTGGTGCGGTTCAACCTGGATGCATCCGGTAAGCTGGACGGGCGCCCGGCGGTCGAAAAGTCGAGCGGAAATCGCCAGTTCGACGAAAGTGCCGTTCGTGCGGTGCAAAAATGCGATGTCACCGGCCTGCAAGTTCCCGCCGGCAAGCAGGACATCTGGGC
>NZ_RZPL01000520.1:0-4212 GCF_004022805.1 Mesorhizobium sp. M7A.F.Ca.CA.002.04.1.1
CCGCATGGTTTTCGGGAAAGGAGGCTGAAATGTCCTTGCGTCCGCCATCTCATCTTGCCGGCGCCTCGGCCGCCGAAGCCGCCTTCGACGCGCTCGGCCATGAAATATTGGCGGAAAAGGCGGCAGCACTCGGCCGCGCCGGCCAGCGGGTAGAGGAAACGCTGGCCAGGCTGCGCGACAATGCCGACGAGCAACTGCGCCCCCTTCTGCTCAAGGATGCCGCCGAGGCGGTGCATGGCTATTTCATCCAGCGCGAGCTGTGCGGCTTGCGCAAGCACGATGCCGTCATTCGTGAATACAACATCCCGAAAGCGGTGCTGGCCAGGCTCGGCGCGAAATAGGGATCACTCCAGCCATTCGGTGATGAAGCTGCCATTCTCGTGGATGTCGGTCGTTTCCAGCGGGCCTGGGCCGAGATTGGTGAATTTGTGCGGCGTATTGGGTGGCACGATCAGGATCTGGCCGGCGGATGCCTCGATTTCCTGGTCGCCGACAGTGAACAGGCCGGTGCCCTGGCGGATGATGAAGATCTCCGCGTAGGGATGTGTGTGCAGGCGCGGGCCGCCGCCGACATCAGGCAGATAGTTGAAGATCAGGCAGGAGTTGGAGCCGTAGGCGCCACATTGCAACTCGCCCTTCCAATGGTCCGAGCGAACGGCCCAGGTGTCGCGGTCTATGACGTGTGCCATGATGACAAGGATAGACCCGGCTGGGGCCTTGTGTCGAGCCGAACAAGGGCGTCGGATTTGCGGGTGTTTCCCGGTTGTTTAGTGATGGTTGGCGGCTATCCGGCGTCGTGTTGACCGGCGGCGGATTTTGTCCCCGCGACAATCTGCCCTTGTGCCTTCACCCGTCTGGACAAAAACGGGCTTCACGCATAAACCGAAGTCCAAATGCCGGAGGAATTCGCAAGCCTGTTCGCCATGCGCTGTCGGGTTGGCGTAATTTGAGCGGGGAACAAGGCTCAACCACCGGCACGGAAGAGGCGAAAGGATCAGGCACCCGTGAGCGCAACCGACACCCAGGATCCCAACCGTCGTGATTTTCTCTACGTCGCCACCGGCATGGCCGCAGTGGTCGGCGCGGGTGCTTTCGCGTGGCCGTTCATCGACCAGATGCGCCCTGACGCCTCGACGCTGGCGCTCGCCTCGGTCGAAGTCGACGTCGCCTCGCTGACGCCGGGCATGTCGCTGATCGTCAAATGGCGCGGCAAGCCGGTCGTGGTCCGCAACCGCACCGAACAGGAAATGAAGGACGGCGAGGCGGTCAAGCTGGCCGATCTCAAGGATCCGATCGCCCGCAACGCCAATCTGCCGGCCGACGCACCGGCGACCGACGCCAATCGCACCACGCCCGGCAAGGAAGCCTGGATGGTGATGGTTCAGGTCTGCACGCATCTCGGCTGCATTCCGCTTGGCCAGGAAGGCGATTTCGGCGGCTGGTTCTGCCCGTGCCACGGTTCGCAATACGACACCGCCGGCCGCATCCGCAAAGGCCCGGCGCCGGAGAACATGGCGGTTCCGGTATTCAAGTTCATTTCCGATACCAAGATCCTTATCGGTTGAGGCAGGGGGATATTTCGATGAGCGAGGGACACTCGACCTATACGCCCAAAACCGGTCTCGGACGCTGGTTCGACGCCCGCATGCCGCTGCCGCGGCTGGTCTATGACAGCTTCGTTGCCTATCCGGTGCCGCGCAACCTCAACTATGCATGGACCTTTGGCGGCATCCTGTCGATCATGCTGGTGGCGCAGATCCTGACCGGCATCGTGCTGGCCATGCATTACACGGCCGACACCAATCTGGCCTTCGGCTCGGTCGAGAAGATCATGCGCGACGTGAATTCGGGCTGGCTGCTGCGCTACATGCATTCGAACGGCGCCTCGTTTTTCTTCGTCGCCGTCTACATCCACATCTTCCGTGGCCTCTATTACGGCTCCTACAAGGCGCCGCGCGAACTGCTGTGGATCCTCGGCTGCATCATCTATCTCCTGATGATGGCGACCGGCTTCATGGGCTACGTGCTGCCATGGGGCCAGATGAGCTTCTGGGGCGCCACCGTCATCACCGGCTTCTTCAGCGCCATTCCGCTGGTCGGCGACTGGATCCAGCAGCTGCTGCTCGGCGGCTTTGCCGTCGACAACCCGACGCTGAACCGTTTCTTTGCGCTGCACTATCTGTTGCCGTTCATGATCGCCGGCGTTGTCGTGCTGCACATCTGGGCGCTGCATGTCGTCGGCCAGTCGAACCCGACGGGCATCGAGGTCAAGTCGAAGACCGACACCGTGGCCTTCACCCCCTACGCGACCATCAAGGACGCGTTCGGCATGATCGTGTTCCTGTTCTTCTTCGCCTATTTCGTCTTCTACCTGCCGAACTATCTCGGCCATCCCGACAACTACATCGTCGCCAACCCGCTGAAGACGCCGGCCCACATCGTGCCCGAATGGTACTTCCTGCCGTTCTACGCGATCCTGCGCGCCATCACCTTCAATGTCGGGCCGATCAACTCCAAGCTCGGCGGCGTGCTATGCATGTTCGGCGCCATCGTCATGTTGTTCCTGGTGCCGTGGCTCGACACTTCGAAGGTGCGCTCGGCGGTTTACCGGCCCTGGTACAAGCTGTTCTTCTGGCTGTTCGTGGCCGATGCCATCCTGCTTGGCTGGCTGGGCTCGCAGCCGGCAGAAGGCAGCTATGTGTTCATGGCGCAGATGGCGACATTGTTCTACTTCGCCTTCTTCCTGATCGCGCTGCCGGTGCTCGGCCTGATTGAGACGCCGCGACGGTTGCCGAACTCGATCACCGAGGCGGTGCTCGAGAAGAACAAGGGCGGCAGCGGACATCCGGCGGGCGCTACGGCGGCTCCGGAAACCAAAGGCTGAGCGGGTAGAGAATCTAAGGGGATTTGGCATGAAAAAGATTCTCACCTCGCTGGCGCTGATCGGCCTTGTGGCCGTCGCCGCTGGGGCCGCGGGCACTCGGGCGATCGCCGCCGAAGAGGCACACAATGTGGCCAATCCGACGCATTTCCCGATCGACGAGCCGAAGGAAATGGACTGGAGTTTCACTGGCCCATTCGGCACCTATGACAAGGCGCAGCTGCAGCGCGGCCTCAAGGTCTACAAGGAAGTCTGCTCGGCCTGCCATTCGATGAACCTGGTGGCGTTCCGCACGCTGTCGGACCTCGGCTATTCCGATGCGCAGATCAAGACGCTGTCGGCCGAGTACACCATCCACGACGGTCCCAACGATGCCGGCGACATGTTCGACCGTCCGGGCAAGCCGTCCGACCACTTCCCGCCGCCCTTCGCCAATGAGGAAGCCGCCGCTGCCTCCAATGGCGGTGCTGCTCCGCCAGACATGTCCCTGCTGGCCAAGGCTCGCGGTGTCGAACGCGGTTTTCCGCAGTTCGTCTTCGATATCTTTACCCAGTACGACGCGGGCGGCCCCGACTATATCCACTCGCTGCTGACCGGCTACGACCAGACACCGCCGGCCGGCATGGTCATCCCGGAAGGCACCCACTACAATCCGTACTTCATGTCCGGCGTGTCGCTGAAGATGCCCAAGCCGCTCTCCGATGGTCAGGTGACCTATGATGACGGTGCGCCGCAGACCATCGACCAGTATTCCCGCGACGTCTCCGCCTTCCTGGCATGGGCGGCCGAGCCGCATATGGAAGACCGCAAGAAGACCGGTTTTCGCGTTCTGGTGTTCCTGCTTTTGTTCGGCGCGCTGGTCTATCTCACCAAGCGCAAGGTGTGGGAAGGCGTGGCGCATTAAGCCACACGATCAAGTGATCACGAAGGGCGCCGAGAGGCGCCCTTTTGCATTTCCAGAAGCCGGCCATGTCACATGGCCGTCACCGCATCCGGCGATCCTGTGCTGCTCTCATCAAAGGATCGCACCCATGAAAAGATACGCATCGCTCGCGGCAGGCCTGTTGCTGCTCATCGTCGGCTCGGCCGCGCAAGCGGAAGACGCCCAGCCTTTCGTCACCAACAAGGATGTCGACCTGACGATGATCCTGCCGCCGCCGCCGGCAAACGATTCGGCGCAGACCAAGGCCGAACTCGGCGAGGTGCTGATGCTGCAGGTGACACGCACGCCCGAGATGGTAGCCAGCGCCGTCGCCGATGCCGACGAGAATGTCTGGCGCTTCGCCAACGTCATGGGGCCGAAATTCAACAAGGAAACGCTGCCCAAATTC
>NZ_RZPL01000521.1:0-4211 GCF_004022805.1 Mesorhizobium sp. M7A.F.Ca.CA.002.04.1.1
GAGTGCCGTCGGCGCCAAGCTGGAGCACCCCTCATCCGACCGAGCTTCGCTCGGCCACCTTCTCCCACAGGGGGAGAAGGAAGAAACCTACTCCACCTTCACCAGCACGGCGCTCTCGAACTCCAGCACCTTGGCGCCGGTCGAATCGAAAGCTTCCGAACGCAGCGCCAGCAGCCGCCAGCCGGGGCGTGAGGCAATCGGGCGGTGCGACAGCGCGGTGCGCGTGAAGGTGATGGTTTGCCCGGCATAGACCGGCTTCAGCCATTTCAGGTTCTTGAAGCCAGGCGAGGGGCCGAATTCCGGCACCGGACCGGGGCCGCTCCACGCAGCGATCTCGGCGTCCATGCGGTTTTCGAGATTGAGTTTCATCCAGGTGGCGGCGGTGTGCCAGCCGGATGCGCAGAGCCCGCCGAGCACGCTTTTCTTCGCGGCCTCCTCGTCGGTATGGAAGATCTGCGGGTCGTATTTGCGGGCGAAGGCCTTGATCGCCTCGGGCTCGAATGTGTGCGAGCCGAGCGTCACCGTGGTGCCGATACGAAAGAACTCGTCCAGTGTCATGCTTGGCTCCCCGCGGCATCGCGCGTGAGGAACATGGCGGAGTTCTCGAGCTCGAAGACGCTTTCGCCGCGCTGGTTGAACAGTTCGCTGCGCATTGTAACGAAGCCGAGTTGCGGCTTCGATTTGGACAGGCGCTTGGCAACGACCACCAGGGTGCCGGTCAGTTGATCGCCGGCCAGGACCGGCTTCTTCCATTTGACCTGATCGACGCCGGGCGCGCCCTGGCAGGTCGAGTCCAACAGGAAGGCATCGCACAGCATGCGCATGAACATGGCGCAGGTGTGCCAGCCCGACGCCGCCAGCCCACCGAGGATGCTGGCCTTGCCGGCTTCCTCGTCGAGATGCATCGGCTGCGGGTCGAATTCTCCGGCGAATTCGACGATCTCGGCGGCACTCACGAGCTTCGAGCCGAGGTCGATCGATGCACCCTCGATGAAGTCCTCATAGGCCCATGTTTTTATCTCTGCGGTCATGGTCTGGAATCCGGCTTGTCGACCCACGATCCTCAGGATCGGGGTTTCCGGATGCAGGCCGGCGTTCATTTGGTCAAGCGATTTCTACTGCGCCAGCCTGTGGCAGCCGATCGACAGGCCCACTCAGAGCCAGCCGCGGCGGCGGAAATACCAGAAGGGCAGGATCGCCGACAGCACCATCATGGCGATGGCGAAGGGATAGCCAAGTTCCCATTTCAACTCGGGGATGACGTCGAAATTCATGCCGTAGATCGAGGCGACCAAAGTCGGCGGCAGGAAGATGACGGCGGCGACCGAAAAGATCTTGATGATGGCGTTCTGCTCGATCGAGATCATGCCGAGCGTCGCGTCGAGCAGGAAGGAGATCTTCTGCGACAGGAAGGTGGCGTGGTCGGCGAGTGACAGCACGTCGCGAGACAGCGTCTTGATGCGCGCCTTGGTGTCCTTGCTCATCTTGGTGCGGGTCGAGGCATGGGCGAAAAAGCCCGCCAGGCGCTGCAGCGAGATCAGGCTGTCGCGGATCGAAGACGCGATGTCCTCCTTGCGGCCGATGGCTTTCAACAATTCCTGGAAGTCGCGATTGCGCTTGGAAACCTTGGTCGATCGCGCCTCGAAGATATCGCGCGAGATCGCCTCGATGTCACGGCCGGCACGCTCCAGAATGTCGGCGAGACGGTCGACGATCGCCTCCAGCAAGCCGATCAGGATGGTGTCGCCGCTGGTGCAGCCGGTCGCCACCTTCTCGGCGCGCTGCGGAAAGGTCTTGAAGGCCTTCGGCTCATGGTAGCGCACAGTGATCAACCTTGTGCCGGCGAGCACGAAGGTGACCGGCGACATCAAGGGATCGTCGACCTCGGTCTGCGCGGGCAGGGTTGCGGTCATGAAGTAGGCGCCGTCCTCGACATAGAGGCGGCTCGAAATCTCGATCTCCTCCATCTCCTCGCGCGTCGGAATGGCAACGCCGAGCCAGCTCTCGATCGTCGCTTCCTCTTCCTTTGTCGGGTTGAACAGGTCCGCCCAGACGATGGTCTCGCTGTTTGCCAGGAGATCGTCGACGACGCGCAGGCGATCATTGTCCACGACGAAGGCCTTGATCATCGCCTGATTCCCTTGCTGGGGCCAAAGGGTGCGTTCGGATTGACGCGTCGTGTTGGATTGCACGGTTCCTGGCGCCAGCGCCGACCGTGCGTCTGCCGCTTAGACCTGTGACGTGACAAAATCAAGACAAGCCCGAATCGGGCCGGGGGACGGCCCTCGCGGCTCGGAAGCCGCGTCAGCGGATCGATCTAAAGACTGGCTAGAGTGACCTCCAAGTCCTCGTATGCGCCGACGAGGGCATCCGCGCCATGTCGCAACAGAGCATCGCCATGAGTGCCGGTGCAATGACTGCCAGCGGTAAATCCGATCACGCGCATACCTGCTGCCTTGCCCGCCAGGACGCCATTCACGCTGTCCTCGACCACGATGCACTCCTTTGCATGAACACCGATCGTGTCCGCCGCATGCAAGAACAGGTCTGGTTCCGGCTTTCCATTGACGACCATGTCCGATGAAAAAATATTAGGATCGAAAAGGTCGACAAGGCCCGTGTGTTCGAGTTTCCAACGCAATCGGGCCAGCGGCGTGCTTGACGCCACACATCTCCATGCGGCGAGCCGGCCAATCACATTCCCTGCATCGGGTAAGGCCGCCAGATTCTTACGCAAGCGTTCGTTGGTGTGGTCGGCAAGCTGTTCAAAAAAGAGCGGAGAGAGCGGCTTGGCTCGCTCTTGGCCGATCGCTTCGAGCTTCGCCTGCCACATAGCGGGAGACAATCCCATGAAGGCTTGCGTATAGGCGCTTGGTTCGAACGTGATGCCGGCCGCCGCCAGATATTCAAGCTCGGTTGCCTGGTATATCTCCTCGCTGTTCACGAGGACGCCGTCACAATCAAATATTATCAGCTTTATAGGCGACACTTTGGGCCTGATATCTGGTGGTCGGCTCAGCCGGCCCGCGGACAGTCTCGAAGGACTTCCATCAAATCACGTGTTGAACTTGAACAGCAGGATGTCGCCGTCCTGGACGACATATTCCTTGCCTTCGTCGCGGGCCTTGCCGGCTTCCTTGGCCGCCACTTCGCCGCCCAGTGTGACGAAGTCATTGTAGGCGATGGTCTGGGCGCGGATGAAGCCGCGCTCGAAATCGGTGTGGATGACGCCGGCGGCCTGGGGGGCCTTGTCGCCCTTATGGATGGTCCAGGCGCGCGTCTCCTTCGGCCCGACGGTGAAGTAGGTGATGAGGTGCAACAGATCGTAGCCGGCGCGGATGACCTTGTTGAGGCCGGGCTCGTCGAGGCCGAGCGAGGACAGGAATTCCATCTCTTCCTCATCGGAGAGCTGTGCGACCTCGGCTTCGATGGCGGCCGAGATCACCACGGTGCCGGCGCCCTGGGCGGTCGCCATCTTTTCCACGGCCCTGGTGTGCTCGTTGCCGGTGGCTGCGTCGGCCTCGGCGACGTTGCAGACATAGAGCACGGGATGCGAGGTCAGAAGGTTCAGGCCCTGCAGGATGCGCAAATCTTCGGCCGAAATATCCTTGAGCAGGATGCGGGTCGGCTTGCCGGCCTGCAGCAGTTCTAGCGCTGCCTCCATCATCGGCAGCACTGACGTCGCTTCCTTGTCCTTGCTGCCGGCGCGCTTGCGGAATTGCACGATGCGGCGCTCGAGGCTGTCGAGGTCGGCGAGCATCAGCTCGGTTTCGACCGTCTCGGCATCGGCCACCGGGTCGATGCGGCCCTCGACATGGGTAATGTCGTCATCCTCGAAGCAGCGCAGCACATGCACGATGGCGTCGACCTCGCGGATGTTGGCGAGGAACTGGTTGCCCAGCCCTTCGCCCTTCGAGGCGCCGCGCACC
Source organism: Mesorhizobium sp. M7A.F.Ca.CA.002.04.1.1 (assembly GCF_004022805.1). Lineage (NCBI taxonomy): Bacteria > Pseudomonadati > Pseudomonadota > Alphaproteobacteria > Hyphomicrobiales > Phyllobacteriaceae > Mesorhizobium > Mesorhizobium sp. M7A.F.Ca.CA.002.04.1.1. Next base: position 3,930 of record NZ_RZPL01000521.1, read on the forward strand.
AGACCGGCAATGTCGACGAAGGAGATGCGGGTCGGGATGATCTCCTTTGACTTGCCAATCGCCGCGATCTTCTGCAGGCGCGGATCGGGCACCGCGACCTCGCCGGTATTCGGTTCGATGGTGCAGAACGGATAGTTGGCGGCCTGCGCCGCAGCCGTTCTGGTCAACGCGTTGAAAAGCGTCGACTTGCCGACGTTGGGCAAGCCAACGATGCCGCATTTGAAACCCATTTTGTCCGGTCCTATCGGGAAATAGAAATTTGATCAGGGCTATGGGCGATAG
>NZ_RZPL01000522.1:0-4208 GCF_004022805.1 Mesorhizobium sp. M7A.F.Ca.CA.002.04.1.1
CGGCGGTTACCTGGGAAAGCCGGGCGACCAGCGCCTTGAGCCGCTGCTGGGCCGCGCTCGGCGGCAGCGTCGGCTGCAGCCGTTTGACCTCGCTATAGCGGGCGATGACGGCGGCGTCGATCCTGTCGGTCTTCTCCAGGAAGCCCATCGCCTCGGCGAATCAGCGTACGCTCCTCGCATTGGCCATGCCGCAGGCTACTCCCAACTCCCACGACAGCAGGAAGGGAAGCCGTTCGTAGCCGCCACTGGCCTCCATGACGACGAGCTCGACACCATTGACCTAACACCAGGCAGCAAGCTCGGCTATGCCTGCCGCATCGTTGCGAAAGCGGCCCGCCGCTCCGCTCGGCACGACATGGGTATCGAGCCAGTCTTTCGAAACATCCACTCCACAGATAGTCTTGTTCACGGTAACCTGCCTTGTGCGTGCGATTGGAGCCAAGCGACTATTCGGTCGTACGTGACGAAGGCGAAGATCCCAGGCTCACCCACGGTTGTGGCCGGAGGGGTGTCGGGCGACTTCGCCTTGCTTCGAACCGGATGGCCATCCGGTTCGAGGCTCAGTCGCTTCCATCGCACAAAGTCCTCTGCGTGCAGATACAAGGGGTTAACCTCGAAGAGTCAGTGTCGGAGAAAATAACGTGCTGATTCATCGGACTTTAGGGCCGAGCTTGTTGGTCGCTCGATAAAAAGCATGATTTTAGGCGGAAGCTGTCCTGCATGCAATTTCAGCACTTGTTTACCCAATTCCTTGTCTGCTTCCGTGAGACGATGGTTCAGGCGAAGGTAGTCGGTCCAGGTCGGCGTGCGGAATGTCTCTATCCATTGCATAGGCTCCTGAAGGTTGCGCTGGAGAGTCCAATGACGAGCGCCGACGCGACTGTGCACATGCCGGCGCGCCCGCATGAGTTCCAGGAATGCTTCGCGATTTTCCTCGGGCACTAGGTACTCGACTTTGACCACGATGGGACCGCTTCTTGGCTTGAGATTGAGGGCGACTGCCGGTGCGTCGAAGTCCTCCAAAGCATCTGGATCGGATTCGCGGCGCTCGCGAAGGGGAAACAGGAGGCCCGTGGCGGCGACCAGCAGAAGGGCTCCAGCGGAGCCCTCCAGTGCCAAGGTCAGTGAATGGTTCTGGGCCACCGTGCCCCACACCCAACTGCCCGCTGCGATGCCGCCATCGATCAATGCATAGTAAATCGAGATGGTGCGCCCCACGACCCAGCGCGGGCTTGCCAGTTGCACGGTCACGCCGACCCCGGACCAGGCGGTGACCCAGCCCGCGCCACCCATGGCGAGTGCAATTGCCGCCACTGCAATCGAAGAAGTCAGCGCAAGCGAAAGGGAGCATGCCGCGCAGGCGACGCATGCGAGCGTCATCAGCCGCTCTTGTGACAAGCTCCGTCTGAACACGCTGTTCGAGATGCCGGCGAAGACGGCGCCTGTCCCGAATCCGGCCATGAGCGTGCCATAGGCGAGCGGTCCGCCTCCCAGCTGGTCGCGGACAACCAGCGGCAGCAGCGCGAGAATGGCGATGCTCGCCAGACCAAAGAGGGTTCCGCGAGTGATCGCCGTCTTAATCTCCGACGACATCGCCGTGAAGCGTAGCCCGTCATAGATCGCCGTCCTCATCGACTCACGTGGGAGAGGTGATGAGCGAACCATCCACTTGCAGCGCCATATGGTTACCAAAGGGACCAGATAGGTAAGACTGGTTACGGCGAAAGCCGTCATCAGCCCAAAAGAGGCAACTACTATGCCACCGAGCGCCGGGCCTACGGTCCGAACAGTGTTGAAGCCAACGGAGAGGAGCGTGACGGCGGCGGGAACGTCGCGTCGGTTCACCATATCGCCAACCGAGGCCTGCCAGGCTGGATCGTGGAGAGCGCCGCCGCATGCGATCAAGAAGCTGAAGCCGAGGATCATCCACGGATCGACAAAGCCCAGCACCACAAAAGCCGTCAGCATCGCAGATGCCAATACCATAAGGCACCGGCCGGCGAACATGACCCGGCGCCGGCTGAAATTATCAGCCAAGGCCCCGGCGAAGACGGATAAGATGAACGCTGGCAGGTTTGAAGAAGCCTGAACCAGCGCGACCATCAGATCGGAAGTCGAAATCGTAGCCATCAGCCAGCTGATGGCAACAGTCTGCATCAACCAGCCGAGCGAGCTGACCTGCGTGGCGAACCAGATTGAACGAAAGCTCGGATTTCTGAGGGGCGCAAATGCTCCTGGCGAATTTGGATCGGCGACTTGGTCCGCAAGACTGCTCATCAATCTAACTCTTGCCTATGAGCCAGTTTTACATTGCTCCGACAGCCAGCAGCCGCCCAACCCGTTGAAGGTCCGAATCGGCCAATGTGCGCAAATAGTTACAACGCCCGGCAGGAGATTGAACTCGCTGCCGGGCCGATGCGCCTTGGGAGGAGGCGTAGTTGGAACCTTTGTGAAGACTTGGAACCAGCCGCATCAGGCCAGCCTACACTTACAATATGAGGATCAGACCACTCCAGGATTTTAGTGCATTGAATGGGTACTCTTCCAGCAATCCTCGCCAACAAATGCAGGAGATCGGCGTCGAGCTCCTAAATCTGCATAATATCGGTGATTCGCGGGCGAGCAGTGCAGTGGGCACATTCTCCAAGCTAAACGCTGAACGGGCTTTTTGCTTCTCAAATCGCCATAACAGGGAGAGATGGGCAAATACTACTTCAATATGCTCCCAAGGACGCTGAGTTGACTGCAGCCTCAGCAGAGCTCTCCGCGTGCCTTTTTGCGGCTCCCCGCGGTGCTCGCGCCCGCCGCGCCTGCAAAGGCTTTCCTCAACAGTCGTTCAGTTCGAGCAGCCTTTGCCAACTCTGACTCAAAAGCTGCCCGACTGGATTGACGGCCTCAGCTTCTTCGGCGGGTCACTGAGGCGATCCGTCTGCTACAACCTGGTGTGGCCAAGGCGCTGTGGTTCGCGCCGACGCTGAACGCGACCGTTGCGACAATGACCGAGCAGTACGACACTGCCATATTGATCGCTGGGAAGCGCGCGAAGGGTAAATTCAACTTGCCCACCACCGCGATCAAATGTGCGCCGGGTAATGGCGCCGCTAACAGGATCGACCACCGGAACCGGTTACCGGCAGAGTCGGTCTGCATCCGGGAATTGCAGGGCCATCCTGTGTATAGGCTTAAATTGCGCTATTCTTCTCTACTGTGACAGGCGGGAGCCGCCGTCGACGGGGATCACTGCGCCCGAGACGTAGAACGCGTCGTCCGAAGCAGGAAGGCGATCACCGCCGCCTGCTCCTCCGGCGAGGAGACGCGCTCGAGCGGATTGGCGCGACCATCAGGCGTTGGTAGCTGCGTACGTGCAGCGCTCGAGTCATGTCGGTGGGGACCACGCCGGGCGCCACCGCATTCACGGTTATACCCTACAGGCCCTGCTCGCCGGCCTGCTGGAGCGTGAGATACGCGATCCCGGCCTTGGCCACCGAATAGCCTACCGTTCCGGGATAGCCCGTAAGCCCGAGGATCGAGCTGACATTAATGATCCGCCCGCCCGGCTGGCGCATCCGCGGCCGCAACTCGCGGGTCAGGCTGATGACTGCACGCAAGTTGATATCGATCAGCGGGAACAAAAGGCATCGTCAGTATCGGCGAGCGACTTCGAACCGCCAATGCCGGCATTGTTCACGAGGACGTCGAGCGTCTCGATCCTTGCGGCATCCAAGGCGGCCAGAACCCGCCCTGCGGCGTCGGGCATGGCCAGATCGCAGACGAGCGCCGTCTGGCCAAGGCCCGCAGCTGTGTCGTGCACTTTATCCAGAACATCCACTAGCAACACCCACGCCTCTTCCGAGCCAAGCCACGCCGCTGTTGCGGCACCGATCCCGCGCGCCGCGCCGGTGACGACGACAGTGTTTCTGACCGGAGCTTAGGCAAGGCTGCCTCCGTCGACCGTAAGCGCGGCGCCGATGGTGAAGCCCGCCGCATCGTCCAGCAGATAGCCGACAGCTGTCGCCACCTCGGACGGCAACCCCATTCGGCCCATCGGATGCGCAGCGATGATCTTCGTCCGGCGCTCGACCTGTGCCGCTTCTCCCCGGGCGAAGGCGACGCCGGCCTCGGCCAACGGCTGGCGATGGTTCCGGGGCAGACACAGTTTGCGCGGATATTTCTGCCGCGTGGTTCAGCGCCAGCGTGCGAGTCATCAT
>NZ_RZPL01000523.1:0-4205 GCF_004022805.1 Mesorhizobium sp. M7A.F.Ca.CA.002.04.1.1
GTACAAGGAGCCGCCCGGCGAAGTCGGCCAGCTCAACCTGATGATCAAGCGCATCGAGGAAAAGCGCGAGGATCTCCGGCAGAAACGCCGCGACCTCGAGGAGACGCTGGCTGAACTCGACCAGGCCGAGGAGTCTTGTGTGGAGCGGCTGGTGGAGCTTGGCGTGAATACGTAGGCAGAGAGTTTGAGGGACAGCGCCCCCCTCTCTCCTGCCGGACATCTCCCCCACGAGGGGGGAGATTGGCCGCTTGAAAGCCAGCTCAAATCCAGCGGCGCACGCGTTTGGCGTAGTCGCGGTATTTCTTGCCGAATTTTGCCGCCAGCACCTTTTCCTCGCCTTCGATCGCCACCTTCTGCGTGGCATAGGCGGCGATGAACGCCAGCGGCAGGAACCACACGATGCCCGAGACAAAGGCGACGCCGATCAACAGCAGCGTGTTGGCCAGATACATCGGATTGCGGGTGACGCCGAAGGGACCCGTGGTGACCAGGTGATCGGGTACAGCGTTGGGGTTGAGCGTGGTCTTGGCCCGGATCATGGTGCGGATCGCGGTGAACCAGAGTGCGGCGACGGCAAACAGCGCCACCCAGCCGGCCGCGAACAGGATATCGCCCAGCAGGTCGCCGATCCAGGGCAGGGGATAGAGCAGGCCCAGTGCGATGCTGACGGCGATGGCGGCGATGTAGATCAGCGGCGGCCACGGTATGAGCCCCGGCTTCGGCTGGTTCTCGGTCATTCGGCCCCTCCCTCCATCAACTTGCTGTCGGTCTTGGCGGTGCACATGCCGGCGAGATCGGACAAATGCGCTTTCCACTCCGCAGTCTGATCGTTGTTGTAGAGCCTATCAAGCGTGGACTCGCCCTCGAGTGTATCGAGCATGCAGACACAGTAGCTCGTACAGAACTCGGTGTCGCGCGACTGCTCGCAGGACAGCTGGCAGGTTTTGAGGAAATTCACCTGCGGGGTTTCGACCTGCGCCGGCATGATCTGCGAGAACAGCCAGACGCAGCCGATCAGCAGCGGCTGGTGGATCAAATAGAAAGCCAGGCTGTGCCGACCGATGAAGACCAGCGGGTTGGCCAAGCGACCGGGCGCCAGATTGGCAAGCCTGGCAAGCAGGCCGGCACCTGCGGCGAGTTTCGTCACCGCGATGCCCGCAAGCACGGCGCCGAACCACGGAAACAGCGGAACGTAGTCGTTGGAGCGCGGATTGGTCGCCGACAGGCCGACCCACCACAGCCATGGGTGATCGAAGGCCTCGAAGCGCAGATAGACGGGGGCGGCGATAACGAGCGCAGCGACGACAAGCGTCAGCAGCGCCGGCAGGCGCAGGAAGGCGAGACCGAGCAGGCTGGCCAGCGCGATCTCGTGCAAGATGCCGAAGAAGATGAAGCCGTCCGGAGTGGCTATGCGGGTGACGACCGAAATCGCGATCGCGGCTCCGGCGACCATGGCGAACCGCTTCCAGAAGCCGTTCCAGCGGATTTGTCGGCCGTGGGCGAGATACAGGCTGACGCCGACCAGGAACAGGAAGGTCGAGGCGATGCAGCGCGCGTAGATCTTCCACCAGCCGAAGGCGGTCAGGCCGGGATCGGTGTAGCCGAAGAACTCCAGATCCCAGGTGAAATGGTAGCTTGCCATGGCGATCAGCGCGATGCCGCGCACGATGTCGATGGCGACGATGCGCTTTGGTCGATCCTGAACGGGTGCGGTCGGCGTTTGGATGCTCATGGTCTCGCATTCTGATTCAGCCCCGCTGGAGGACTATCACGGTTGCCCGGGACAAAAGAAGACCGGCAACCCTGCCGATAGCGCCGGATCAGCCGCGGCATTGGGCCAGTGCCGGAAAGCCTTTGGCCGGCTTCGCTTTTGCCGGATGCACGTCGGTTTCCTCTTATTGGCGCTGAGGTCGCCACGGCAGATTTGACCCGGTGAATCTGCTTCGGGGAAAGCAATGTCCACCCATGTGCGCCATCCGATCTGGCTACCGGCCCTCAAGGCCGCGGACGCGCGCACCTTCGCTTCGCTCTATGCGGTCGAATCCTTCGCCCGCGCCACGGTGTCGAGCGTCATCCCGATCCAGGCTTACGAGATCCTGCACAACGAGCAGATCGTCTCGATCCTCTACACCGTCGTGGCGATGCTCGGCCTGTCGGTGACATTGTTCATGCCGATGCTGATCCGCCGTTTCGCCCGGCGCTGGGTCTACACGGCGGGCGCCTGCCTGCTGGCCATTGGCTCGCTGTTCTTCGTCACCGACACGCTTGCCGGGCAACTGGCCGGCATGCTGTGCCGGGTGATGGGCGCCAGCGCGCTGTCGATCACGCTCAACCTCTACATCATGGACCACATCCGCAAGACCGACTTCATGCAGGCCGAATCGCTGCGCATGGCGTGGTCGATGCTGGCCTGGACCGGTGGGCCGACGCTCGGCATCTTCCTCTACACGCGCTTCGGCGTCTATGCCGCGCATGGCGCGGTGGCCGTGTTCGCGTTAGCCTTGCTGGCATTGTTCTGGACCTACCGGCTCGGCGACAACCCGTCGATCCGTCCCGGCAAGACGCGACCAGCCAATCCGCTCGCCAATATCGGCCGCTTCATCGCCCAGCCCAGGCTCAGGCTGGCCTGGCTGATCGCGTTTGGGCGCTCCTGTTTCTGGACGACGTTCTTCGTCTATGGGCCGCTGTTCATGGTCATTACGGGTGAGGGCAAGCTGGCCGGCGGCCTGCTGGTTTCGGCCGGCAACGCGCTTTTGTTCATGGCGATTTTCTGGGGCAAGGCGGGAAAGCGCTTTGGCGGCCGCAGGACCATGACATTTGCCTATTTCGCCATGTCGGTCGCGCTTCTGGCGGCGGGCTTCGTCGGCGAAACCGTGCCGCTGCTCACCGGCGCCTTCCTGCTCTGCGGCGCCTTCTTCACCATTGCACTCGACGCGCTCGGCTCGACCGCCTTCATGCGCTCGGTGCGCTCCTATGAAAGATCGCAGATGGCGGCAGTCTATCGCACCTATCTCGACTTTTCCGAGCTGACGCCGCCGCTGGTCTATTCGGTGGTGCTGGCCTTCTTCGGCCTGGGCTCGGTGTTCGTCACGCTCGGCCTGCTGGCGGCGGTCTGCGGCTTCGTGACGTGGCGCTATCTGCCGAAATCGCTTTGACCTTCATGGCGCATTCGCAACGGTCGCCGGCGGAATTTGGTTTGCCGGACGCGAGGATTCTGCCTATAGTCGCCGGTGTCGCCGGTTCCATTTTGGAGCCAAGAGGGAATGCGGTAAGGGCGGATTTCGCCCAATGCCGTGGCTGCCCCCGCAACTGTGTGCGGTAGTCCTCTCCATATGCCACTGAAGATTTTTCTTCGGGAAGGTGGGGAAGGACGCTGATCCGTGAGCCAGGAGACCTGCCGGCGACAGGAAACTGACTTCGATGCCCTCGGGTGGAGGGCGAAAGGACAAGACATGACTACCGCTTCCGTCTCCCTCGGCGCTTCCGTCTCCTCGCAGTCGCGCTTCATGCAGCTTGCGCTCGCCGCGCTGCTCGGCATTTTCGTGATGGGCTTTGTCGGCTTCTCGCATATCGATGCGGTCCACAATGCGGCTCACGACTATCGCCATTCGATGGCGTTTCCCTGCCACTGACGAGGGGCTGACATCATGAACCTGTTTCGCAACGTCGTGTTCATCGCGGCGATCGCAGGGCTCGTGGCCGGCGTCGTTCTCGCCTGCATGCAGGCCTATGCGACCGTGCCGCTGATCCTGAAGGCGGAAGTCTACGAACAGGCGGGCGGCGGGCATCACCATGACCATGCCGCTCCGGCAGCAACGGATAGCAATGCCATGAGCACAGCCGCTCCGGCCCCTGCCGAAGCGACTGCTGCGGCGGAAGACGAGGGCTGGGCGCCGGCAGACGGTTTCGAGCGTTTCGCCTTCAGCGTGCTTGCCAACATCGTCACCGGCATCGGCTTCGGGTTGATCCTGGTCGCGGTTTCCGAATTCGCCGGCGGTATCGGTGGTTGGCGCCAGGGCGTGTTCTGGGGCTTGGCCGGCTTTGCCGTGTTCACGCTGGCGCCGGGCCTCGGCCTGCCGCCGGAACTGCCGGCCATGCCGGCCGCCGATCTCACCCAGCGCCAGATCTGGTGGTGGGCAACGGTGGCGGCAACCGCTGCCGGTCTCGGCCTGATCGCGTTCCGCAAGTCGCTGCCGCTGGCGATC
>NZ_RZPL01000524.1:0-4191 GCF_004022805.1 Mesorhizobium sp. M7A.F.Ca.CA.002.04.1.1
GGTGTAGAAGCCGTGCTTGCCGGCCGGAATGATCTCGCCGGGCAGCGACACCGTCAGCGACCCGTCGGCGCGCTCCAGCACCGAGAACTCGATCTCGCGGCCCTCGACGAATTCCTCGATCAACACTTTGCCGTCGTAGCGGAAAGCCGTGTCGATGGCCTGCTCGAAGCCGTCCCTGTCATTCACCTTGCTGACCCCGAAGGACGAGCCCTGGCGCGCCGGCTTGGCGAAGAAAGGCAGGCCGAGCGTCCCGGCAATCTCCTGGAAGGAATGCTTGCCGTTTCGATGCACGGTGACGGAGCGGGCAACCGCCAGTCCCGCCTCGCGCATCAGCCGCTTGGCGACGTCCTTGTCCATGGCGGCGGCCGAGGCGAGAATGCCGCAGCCGACATAGGCGACATCGGCGACCTCGGCATAGCCCTGCACCGAGCCGTCCTCGCCGAACGGCCCGTGCAGCACCGGGAACACGACGTCGATGGGGGGCAGCTCAGGCTGCGTACCATCCCGCGACACCGCAACCAGCCGGCCCTTGCCTCCGGGCAACAAAGCAACCTCCGGGCCGTCTTCGGAGGCCGGCGCCCCTGCCGCCTCATCGCCGATCGCCGCGGCGCGATCGAGTTGTTGCAGCAGCCACCTGCCGCCTCGCGAAATGGCGATCGGCACGATATCGTAGCGCGTGCGGTCGATCGCCTTCAGCACATTGGCGGCCGAAAGGCGCGACACGTCGTGCTCGGCCGAACGCCCGCCATAGAGGATGGCCACTCTTGTCTTGTCGGTCATCGAAATCCCTCGACTGTCAAAAAATCAAATGGCGACGGCAATGCCGCGATTGGCAAAGAAGCGGTCGAAATCGGCCGGTGACAACACTGCGTCTGCCTGTGTGGCGGGCTCATGGCCGGACGGGTTGTGAAAGCGGAAACCTTCGTCGGATGCCGCGGTGATCAGCACCAGATGGCCGCCCTTCGAGGGCGGCTCTCGCTCGGGCCAGCGGATCGAGCTGCTGACCGACGCGATGAAGAAGCGCGTCCGCTGCATGATCGCCGGAATGTCTGATGTGGCGACATTGGTCATCACCTCGGCGCGCAGGCCGAAGGCTTCCTTCACGAAGCTGACGAAGGGCGCGTAGATCAGCCCCTTGATCGATCCCTCATTGACGACATAGCCGCCATATAAGGTGCAGCGCCTGGCAAGTTCGATCGTCGGCACGATCTCGCCGCGGCTGGCCAGGATCATCTTGAGGCAGGCCATGCCGCAGATGTTGGCGGCCCAGATTGCGTATTCGTCGAGGGTCTCCGCCCCGGATCGCCTCCACAGCGGATCGCGCCTGAGCGCAACATCCGCGCCGTCGGCGAGCACGTCCAGCGTCATGTCAGGCGTTTCCCACTGGCTGAAAAACGGCACGGTTTCAGGCGGCGGGCTCATGCGGTCTCCTCGGTCGGCTGGTTCCATCTCGTATACGAGGATACGAGATGGATGAAAAGCCGTGACATTCAGTGGCGCGACCCAGAAGATGTCATCTTCCGTTTCGGTCAACCATCGCTGACTCCGGGGTTAGCGGAAGCCTCTCCCGCCTTCGTCATCCACAGGCGGAGCAGGAGCGAAGCTCCGTCGCGGAGACCCGAGGATGACGAACGTGGTGAATGCTGCGCGCCGCCTACTCGGCCTTCGCCCAGCCGAAAACCAGCCACGCATATTTCGATTTTTCGTAGGGTTCGACAGTGTAGGTCATCTGCATGTCGCCGTCCTTGGCGTAGATATCCAGCCGGGGCGCCGTATCCAGCTCGAGCCACGCCGAACTCTTGCTGAACGACCAGGTTCCGCACCAGACGCAAGGCCCCGACGTCGGATCCCCGGGCTGGTGAAAATTGTAGCGGCCGTCCGCCGTGATCTCCAGATAATCGAACGCCCCGTAAAACGCGGTCACCGTCTGCTGGAACTCACTGGCGGCCGCTTCCTGTTCCGGTGTCGGCGCATCCTTCATATCGCGCGGCGGCCGGATGGCTCCGCCGTTGAGTTTCCATTTGCCGACAAAATCCTTCTCGGTCGGAAGATATTCCTCCTGGGCCTGCGCCGATGAAATATAAGCAAAAGATGATATACTTGTGAGGCCAACGGCCCCGATTGCAAATAGAAGCGTGGCGGCACAGATCGCCCTTGCTGGGTTTTGCATAAAAAAAATATCTCCACGGGGGTAAGGGGAGTTTTATTGAAAATTTGTGGCGGACGTTGCTTCGGGACCGATTCCCGCCCGCCATTTGCACGGTTAGCATCGGGGCCACCGATCTGGCAACGCAAGGCAGCCTCTCTCCAGCATCGCCCATGCGTCCGCGATCCCGGCCGGCTGAATATCGGCAGCTTAGAAGGTGATCTTCACCGAAGCGGCGCTGCGACGATGCGGGCCGTGATGGACGGCCTCGATGTTGTTGCCGTCCGGATCGAGCAGGAAGGCGGCGTAATAGCCGGGGTGATAGGGCCGTTCGCCCGGCGCGCCATTGTCCGTGCCGCCGGCCGCCAGCCCGGCCTTGTAGAAGCCGTCGACCATGGCGTGGTCCCTTGCCTGGAAAGCCAGGTGATGGCGGCCGGTGAGTTTTCCCTGTGCGGCCCGGCTGTCGGCAGTGGAGACAAACAGCTCGTCGGCCCAGAAAAAGTCGGCGCCGCTACCGCCGATCGGGACATCGAGCGCCTGCAGGACCGCCTCGTAGAAACGCCGGCTGGCCGCGAGGTTTCTGACCACCAGTTGGATGTGGTCGATGAGCCGGCCGCGATGCAATTCCTGGGTTTCCATGAAAACGCCTCCTCGTGTGGGTTCGAATTTAGGTTGGGATAGGGCGTCGTCAATGCGGATACTTCCCAGCAGACAAAGGGCCCACCGGGAGGGGATCCGGCGGGCCTTTGGAAAGCATGTCTAGCCTTCAGGGGTCTGAGGGGGGATCAGACCTGGTAAGAACCTTTGTTGGCCGCGGAGGTTCCACCCGAACAAAAAAATTGCCGATGGCCCGTCCGCGGAATTCAAGCAGTGGAGGCGATTTCTTCGCGAGACCACTCACAGTTTGGAACCTTCCGCTCGCAACCGGGTTTGGTGGCGCGGTGGGAGGAATTGCGATTGGATTGTTTTCAGAGGCTCGAAGCGCTGGTCGACAGCGCCGGTGTCGACGATATCGAGGAAGCAACCGCTCTGCTGCGCCGGTTCAAGGGCAGGTCGCGCGAGGTCGCGGCAGCCATCGACGAATTCATGCTCGATTTCATGACCTTGGTCTTCGTCGTCGAAAACGGCGAAGAAGGTTTCGAAAGGCCGGTCCGCAAGCTCGCTCGCACCAGGCTTTCAAAGCTTGAGCGGCTGGTGACTGTAACGGCGGAGGAAAAGCCGGCTTCCAGCGCCGGCCTATCCCTTCAGGATGGCGGCTAGCCTTGGAATGCCTTCGCTCACCGCGCGCCGGTCGGCGAGCGTGAAGGACAGCCGCAGTGTGTTGCGCCCGGTGCCATCGGCATAAAAGGCGTTGCCCGGCACGAAGGCGACCCGCGCTTCCTTCACCGACCGAGCCAGAAGCTCGGTGGCGTCGGCCCCTTCCGGCAGTGTCACCCAGACGAACATGCCGCCTTCCGGGCGGCTCCAGGTCACGCCTTCGGGCATGTGGGCTTCCAGTGCCGAGAGCAGCCCGTCGCGGCGCTCGCGATAGGCGTCGATGAGTTTTTCCACCTGGCCTTCGAACACGGCTTCGGCGACGCGATGCATCACCACCTGGTTGATCGACGGGCTGTGCAGGTCCGAAGCCTGCTTCATCAGCACCAGCTTCTCGACAATGTGGCGCGGCGCGCACACCCAGCCGACCCGCATGCCCGGCGACAGGATCTTCGAGAACGAGCCGCAATAGAGCGTGCGCGCCTTGTCGATGCCGCCGGACCGGGCACAATCGAGCGCCAGGATCGGCGGCTCGCCCTCGCCGTCATAGCGCAGCGCGCGGTAAGCGGCATCCTCGATGACGGCGATGTCGAGTTCGCCGGCAAGGTCGAGCACCGCCTCGCGCTGCTCACGGTTCAGCGTGTTGCCGGTCGGGTTGGCGAAATCCGGCACCAGATAGGCGAATTTGGCCTTGCCGCCATTGGCGGCCGCCGCCGCGCGATAGGCATCGGGCGTCATGTTGCCGCCGGCCGGGGTCAGCCGGTCGTAGCGCGGCTCATAGGCGTTGAAAG
>NZ_RZPL01000525.1:0-4187 GCF_004022805.1 Mesorhizobium sp. M7A.F.Ca.CA.002.04.1.1
AGGCAAGACGGGCGAGCAGCCATTGCGCACCGGTCGCCACGAGGCTGAAGACGGCCCAGACGGCGAGGTAGCCGGCAAAAAACCATCCCGTCGAAGCGATGGGCCTGCCATCCGCCCGCGCCTTGCGGCCGACACCGGCATAGAGCAGCAACATCGGTGCGACCGAAGGCGTCATCATGCCGACCATCATCACCGCCCACATCGTGAAGGTGAAAGCGAAATCGGCCAATGCCCAGGCCCGGATGCCTGGCGCCACGGCGGCGCCCATATCCATGCCGCCCATACCCATGTTCGACCCGTCCATATTCGACATGTCCATTCCGGCCATGTCACCGCCTCCGCTGTCCGGCAAGGCGGAGCCGGGCATGACCATGTCGGTGGCGAGCCACAGCACATAGGCCCAGGCGAGCACGGCAATCACCACGAGCGCGGCCATCACGACCGCGCGATCGCGCCGCAGCACCGCCTCGAGGGCCGTGTCGCCCATTGGATCAGGTCAATGCACGATGCCGCTCTGCGTGAGATGCAGATTGGCGAAATGGCTGTGCGTATCGGCCAGCTCGAACTTGATCGGGCCCGTCGCCTTTGTCCAGCCGCGCCCGACCTCGGCGATCGCGTATTCGAAGCCGTGCGGCAGGTCGATGCGCGCCTGGTGGGCAGCGCCGGTGACCGGATTCCGGATCGGCTCGCCACGACCGTCGGTTATACCCTCGACATGCAGCTGACTGGTTCGCGCGTCGACGTCGATGTTGAATTCGATCGGCGCAAAGATCGGGTCGTGGAACTTCTCCAGCGTGGTCGAAAAGACCTGGAATATCGTTGCACCCGGTTCGGTATCCAGACCGCCCAATATGCGAAGCAGCGCGCCACGTTGGGCTTCCGTCGCCCTCTCGTCGATGATCACCGCGGCTTCGCCCCCGCCCTGGTGTATGGCGCCGGGCCAGCTGAAAATCCCGACGAACCGCAATCCGTCGAGCTTGGTGTCGCCGTGATGGCCGCTTTCGATTTCCATGCCGGCGACCGCCTGGCAGAACCCGTATGTCGGCATGGCGTTGAACTGGCACGGGCAGCCATAGGCGCAGTTGCAGTTGATGAATTCGCGCGCCTTCATGGCCCATTTGACGTCCGGCATGGCATTCCTCCCTTGCCGCGCTCACGCTTGGTGAGCGCGATCCGGATCGTGGAGGACCAGAGGTCAACCGGCAGCAACCATCCGGCAGCATCTGATCGAAGCAATCCGGCGATTAATATTAGCCGACAATCATATACCTTCCGCAGCCGCCCACAATAGCCGATCGGCGGAGATGAGGGCTCCGAACGCAGGTCAATCAAAGACCGCCTTTTCGCGATAGGAATTTTTTCTTGACAGCCTGCCCTCAGCTATGATACATTTTCGTCCATGGTGCTGATTTGCGCCGATGACCCGCCGCACAGGCGGGTTTTTCGTTTTGATATCCTGTCCCCGCATCGCTGTTTTTGCCGCGACGAATTGGCATATTCGAAGTCCATCTCCTGGCGGACGGTGGCTGTTGCACGGTCCATGCCGCCGCACTATGGCTAGCGGCTTGTCAAACAAGGCGACGCAGAATGGCGAAAGACGGCGAGCACTTTAGCGGCGGGATGGGCATCAACACGCGGCTTGCCCATTCGGGCAACAATCCGCACGACTATTTCGGCTTCGTCAATCCGCCGGTGGTGCATGCCTCGACCGTGCTTTTTCGCGACGCGGCGTCAATGGCGGCTCGCACCCAGAAATACACTTACGGCACGCGCGGCACGCCGACGACCGATGCGCTCGCCCACGCCATAGACGCGCTGGAAGGTTCGGCAGGCACGATCCTGGTGCCGTCGGGCCTTGCGGCGGTGACGGTACCGCTGCTCGCCTTCGTGTCGGCCGGCGACCATCTGCTGATCGTCGATACCGTCTATCATCCGACCCGCAACTTCGCCGACACGATGCTGAAGCGGCTGGGCGTCGAGGTCGAGTACTACGCCCCCCATGTCGGCGCCGGCATCGCGGCGTTGATCAAGCCCAACACCAAGGTGGTGTTCACGGAATCACCGGCCTCCAACACCTTCGAGGTGCAGGACATCCCAGCCATCGCCAAGGCGGCGCACGCCGCGGGCGCCATCGTCATGATGGACAATACCTGGGCGACGCCACTGTATTTCCGCCCCCTCGACCACGGTGTCGACATCTCGATCCATGCGGCGACCAAATACCCGGCCGGCCATTCCGACGTGCTGCTTGGCACGGTGTCGGCCAATGAGAGCTGCTGGACGCATCTTTATGAAAGCTTCTGCACGCTTGGCTGCTGCGCCGGGCCCGACGACGTCTACCAGGTGCTGCGCGGCCTGCGCAGCATGGGCGTGCGCCTTGAACACCATCAGCGCAGCACGCTTGCCATCGCCTCCTGGCTCGAAGGCCAGAAGGGCGTGGCGCGCGTGCTCCACCCGGCCCTGCCCAGCCACCCGGACCACGAACTGTGGAAGCGGGACTTCTCCGGATCGAGCGGCATCTTTTCCATCGTGCTTGCCGGCGGCGGACAAAAGCAGCAGCACGCCTTTCTCGACGCGCTGCAAATCTTCGGCCTCGGCTATTCCTGGGGCGGCTATGAGAGCCTTGCCGTGCCGGTCTGGCTCGGCGACCGCGTTGTCGCGAAGGCCCCCTATGAGGGTCCATTGATCCGCCTGCAGATCGGCCTCGAGGACGTCGACGACCTGAAGGCCGACATTTCGCGCGGCCTGACCGCGGCGGCGGCTGCGTAGCGGAATTCTATTCCCTCAAATTGCAGTTTCCCGGATCAGTTTGGCTTTCAAATTCAACGATGCCGCGTCATTGCGGTGCGATCAGCACATTTTCGACTTCCCCTGGAATATCGGCAGAGTTTTCGACCCCATGGCTTTCCGCCTTTTTGTTCCCATTCTTGCCGGCGCGACGCTGCGCGAGCGTCTCGTCGCCTGTATCGGCGCGACGATCGGCATTGCACTCACCGGTGTGATCGCCAGCCTTGTGCTCGGCAACGGCCCGCACGTGCCGCTGCTGGTGGCGCCGATGGGGGCGTCGGCGGTGCTGCTGTTCGCCGTGCCCGCCAGTCCGCTGGCACAGCCATGGTCGATCATCGGCGGCAACACGATATCGGCACTGGTCGGCGTGATCGTGGCGCATTTCATCCACGAAACCGCCCTTGCCAGCGGCATCGCGGTGGCACTGGCCATCGCCGCCATGTCGTTCACGCGCTGCCTGCATCCGCCGGGCGGAGCGGCCGCGCTGACCGCGGTGCTGGGAGGGCCTGCCGTGATCAGCGCCGGCTTCCTGTTTCCATTCGTGCCGGTGGCGCTGAACTCGATCCTGCTGGTGGCGCTCGGCTACGGCTTCCACAGGCTGGCCCGGCGCAATTATCCGCATGTGCCGGTTGCGGCGCCGGCAAACAGCCACGGCACCGGCGATCTGCCGGCGCAGCTGCGCGTGGGCTTTCGGTCGGAAGACATCGATGCCGCGCTTGGCGCACTCGACGAGACGTTCGATATCGATCGCAACGATCTCGACCGGCTGCTGCGGCAGGTCGAATTGCAGGCGATGGTGCGCGCGCACAAGACCCTTCTGTGCGAGGACATCATGTCGCGCGATGTGATCTCGGTCGATGCTCACACCTCCACCGAGGCGGCGCGCCAATTGCTGCTTGACCACAACATCCGCACCTTGCCGGTCGTCAATGCGGAAGCCAGGCTGGCAGGCACGGTGGGGTTGCGCGAACTCACCCAGGCCTCGGGGACGGTTGGATCCGTCTTAACGCCCGCGGCAACAGCCGCCGCCGGCGTCGCCGCCATGGGTCTGCTGCCCGTCCTCACCGACGGCCGCAGCCATGCGGTCATCATCGTCGACGACGACAAGCGGATTCTCGGGCTGATCACCCAGACCGATCTGTTGGCGGCCACGGCGCGCCTGCAGGCTGCCTGACAAGCCTTCGCTCGCACTGTAGTGTAGCGGCCGCCGGACCCGGCAGAAAATCTTCGGGAACCTTTTGCCGGCGACAGCGTCCAATCTCCCAATCGAGATCCTGGTTCGGAGATTGGGTTGAGGAAACTTGCCATGCCTGCTGTGTTGACGGCCGTGCCTTCCGCTGTGCCAGGCGAGATGCAGCTTGTGCACCGCGCGCTGGCGCGCGACGGCGACGCCTTCCGCA
>NZ_RZPL01000526.1:0-4180 GCF_004022805.1 Mesorhizobium sp. M7A.F.Ca.CA.002.04.1.1
GTTCAGAGGGCTCGGTACGTCGCCGGTGAGGATGATGCGCTTGCGCGTCCCGCTGGGCGTCGTCTCCACGATAGGAACCGCCGAGATCAGCGCCTGGCTATAGGGATGGGCCGGTGCTGCAAACACTTCTTCCGCCGGCCCTTCTTCGACGATCGAGCCGAGATACATGACCGCTATGCGGGTTGAAACCTGACGTACCACCGACAGGTCGTGGGCGATGAAGATGTAAGTGAGATTGAGCTTCTCCTGCAGATCGGCAAGCAGGTTGACGATTTGCGCCTGCACCGACACGTCGAGCGCGGAGACGGGTTCGTCCAGGACCACGAGGTCCGGGTTCAATGCAATAGCCCGCGCGATGCCGACGCGCTGGCGTTGCCCGCCGGAAAATTCGTGCGGAAACCGCATGACGTGATCCGGCAGCAGGCCGACAAGGTCGAACAGTTCCGCCACGCGTCTGGTGATCTCGCTCGACGAGAGCCTGCCATGGATGCGCAGCGGCTCGGCCACCAGGTCGCCGACGCGCCGGCGCGGATTGAGCGATGCCGACGGATCCTGGAAAACCATTTGCAAGCGGCGCCGGAGCGGCCTGAGTTCGGACAGCGACTTCGAGGTGATATCGTTGCCTTCGAACAAAAGCTCGCCGTCCGATATGTCGTAGAGCCTCACCAGGCAGCGCGCCAGCGTGGACTTGCCGCATCCGGATTCGCCGACCAGGCCGACCGTCTCGCCGCGCCACACGGTCAGGGAAACATTGTCGACCGCATGAACGGTTCGCTTGCCTTCGGCGGAAAAACGGCTGCCGATCGAAAAGCGCTTGCCCAGCGAACGCGTCTCGATAATGGGGCGATTCTTGTCGGTCATCGATCCGCTCATGCCTGTGCCACCCTGAAGCACGCCGCGGCATGAGTGCCGCTCCCGAGGTCGGGTTTGCCGGCCTCGCAGGGCTCATAGTGAACCGGGCACCGCGGACCGAACGCACAGCCCTGCGGCAATCGCAGCAATGACGGCGGCGAACCGGGAATGGCCGGCAGGCGGCGTGGTTTTTCGCCGGTCAGCGGCGGGATCGAACCGAGCAGCGCGCGCGTATAGGGGTGTCGCGGATCGGAAAACAGCTCCGCGCGACTGCCGCGCTCCACCACGCGGCCGGCATACATGACCATGACCCGGTCGGCGAGTTCGGAGACCACGCCCATGTCATGCGTGATGAAGACCACCGCCGACTTGTGCGTCGCGCGCAGCTTGCGCACCAGATCGAGAATGCCGGCCTGTACGGTGACGTCGAGCGCCGTGGTCGGTTCGTCAGCCACCAGCAACGCCGGATTGCAGGACAAAGCCATTGCGATCACCGCCCGTTGACGCATGCCGCCGGACAGTTGGTGCGGGTAGCGCGACATCGCCTCGTGCGGGTTCGGAAAATTCACCTCGGCCAGCAATTCCTCCACGCGCTCCATCGCCTTGGACTTGCTGATGTTGCGATGCGCGCGGATCTGTTCGGCGATCTGCCAGCCGATCGTGTAGACAGGCGTCAACGCGGTCATCGGATCCTGGAAGATCATCGCGATCTCGTTGCCGCGCAGCCGCCTCAGTTCGCGCGCGGGCAGTCCCACCAGTTCGCGGCCCTTGTAACGGATCGAGCCTTCGATGGTGGCGTTGGGATCGGTGATCAGACCCATGACGGCCAGCAGCGACACGGTCTTGCCGGAACCGGACTCACCGACGACGCCGAGGATCTCGCTCTCCTCGAGGTCGAAGGAAACGCCATCGATGGCCCGCACCAGGCCATCATTTGTGCGGAAGGATACTTTGAGGTCGCGCACCGACAGTATCATGATGTCCTCAGGCGCGGATCGAGAAGGATGTAGACGAAATCGACCACCGCATTGGCAACAACCACGAACATCGAAGCGTACATCACCGTTGCCATGATCATCGGCAGATCGAGATTCTGCAGCGCGTCATAAGTGAGCTTGCCGATGCCGTGCAGCCCGAACACCACCTCCGTCAGCAGGGCCGAGCCTCCGACCAGCGCACCGAAATCCAGGCCGAACAAGGTGACGAAGGCGATGAGCGACGTGCGCAAGGCATGGCGCAGCAGGATGCGGGTCTCCGACAGGCCCTTGGCCCGGGCCGTACGGATATAGTCCTCCTGCAGGGATTCGATGATCGCCGCGCGCAGCACGCGCCCATAAATGCCGATGTAGAGAATGGACAGCGTGATCCACGGAATGACCAGGGTCAGGAACCAGCCCTTTGGATCGTCGGAGAAGTTCTTGTAGCCGAGCGGCGGCACCCAGGAGAACGCCCAGCTGTCGTGGTAGCGGCTCTGGGTGATCAGGTTCATCACCTCGCCCAACCAGTACACCGGCATCGAAATACCGAGCAGCCCTAGCGCCATCAGCAGCTTATCCAGCCAGCTGCCGCGCGTGGCGGCGGCGGCGATGCCGATGATGATGGAGACGACCACCCACAGGATCGCCGCTCCGAACACCAGCGAGAGCGTGACCGGGATCGAATCCATGACCGCCGGCACCACCTTCCAGCCACGATTGACGAAGGAGGTCAGATCGCCGGTGACGAAGATCTTCTCCATCATCGTCACATATTGCACGTAGAGCGGCCGGTCGAAGCCGAAGCTGTGGCGTACCGCCTCCAGCACTTCGGGCGATGCATTGCGGCCGGCGATGCGCGCCGCCGGATCGGAGCCCGGCGTTGCGAAGAAAATCAGGAAGACGATGACCGAGATGCCGAACATCACGAACAGCATCTGGCCGAACCGGCGCAGGATTGCGTAGATCATCAGTCGCGCCCCAGCCGAACCTTGGAGCGCGGGTCGAGCGCGTCGCGCAGACCGTCGCCGAAGACATTGAGCGCCATGACGGAAACCGCGATCGCCAGGCCCGGCACCAGCGCCACCAGTGGCCTGGTGTAGAGCAGCGCCTGTCCGTCCTGGATGATGGTGCCCCAGCTCGCGGCCGGCGGCTGCACGCCGATCGAAAGGAAGGAAAGGGCTGATTCCGTAAGCATGTTCAGCGCCATCATCAGCGGCACGAAGACGATCAGCGTCGTGGTGACGTTGGGCAGGATGTCGCGCCACAGGATGCGCCACCCCGGCACGCCCAGATTGATCGCGGCGAGCACGAATTCGCTTTTGCGCAGTGCCAGAACCTGCCCGCGTATCGGACGAGCCACATAGGGCACGTAGACGATACCGATGATGATGACAGGCAGCCACAGACTGCCGGACTCGATCTGGATCGGTCCTATCGTGATGCCATGCGCGATGGTGACGATGGAGAGCGAAATCGCCAGCAGATAAATGGGGAACGCCCACAGTATGTCGAGGAAGCGCGACAGCACCGTGTCGGTGACGCCGCCGAAATAGCCGGCGATCAATCCCGCCGCCGTGCCCAGGATCAGGGTGAAGATGGTTGCTGCTCCGGAGATCAGCAACGAGCTCAGCCCGCCATAGAGCATCCTGGCCATGACATCGCGCCCCTGGCTGTCGGCGCCGAGGAAATAATTGCCCAGCCGCCAGGTCGGGCCGAGCGGTGTGTAGCCAAGCCCGAGCCCCTCCGTCGATTGTTCCATCACCGGAACGTCGGCACCGTCGATCTGGATGACGGCGTCGAGCGTCGAGGCGAAGGGGTCCACGCCTGCCCATTTCGCATAAAGAGGCGCACTGAGGCAGGCAAGGACGATGAGGAGGAACACGGCCAGCGACGCCATGGCGGCCCTGTCCCTTGCCAGCTTCGCAAACGCGACGGCCCAGGGCCCTCGCGTCTTGCGCGGCGCGGCGACAGCTACGTTCGACACGGACGTGCCCCTCCGCGGTTCGTTACTGCACCCAGGCCATTATTGTACCCAGGATTGGGTGATCATCCAGTTGAACTGCCTGTTGAACTTGAAATTGCCAAGACGTTTGCTGACGAAGTCTAGCCGCTTCGGCGTAAAGAGGCCGACCGCAGGTGCCTTGTCGGTGACTTGCCTGTCGATTTCAGCCCACATTTTATCGGCGGCTTTCTGATCGGTGACGCCGAGGTCCAATGCCTTTTGCATCTTGGCGTCGATTTCCTTGTCGCAGAAGCCGGCGATGTTGATCGAGGCGTCCGAACCTTCGCGGAAGGAGGCGCAGCTGAACAGGATGTTCAGGAAGTCCGAAGCCGCCGGATAGTCCTTGTAC
>NZ_RZPL01000527.1:0-4172 GCF_004022805.1 Mesorhizobium sp. M7A.F.Ca.CA.002.04.1.1
GGGGAATAGGTATTCCCTTCCCTACTCCCCTACTCCCCTACTCCCCTACTCCCTTACTAAGCTGCCAGATCGCGCAGCACGTATTGCAGGATGCCGCCGTTCTTGAAGTAGTCGAGCTCATCCAGCGTATCGATGCGGCAGATGATCGGCACGTTCTTCACCGTGCCGTCGCCATAGGTGATTTTGGCGATCATCGTCTGGCGCGGCTTGATGGTGCTCAGTCCGTCGATCTCGACCAGCTCGTCTCCCTTGAGGTTGAGCGATGCCCATGAGGTGCCTTCCTCGAAGACGAAGGGGATAACGCCCATGCCGACCAGGTTCGAGCGATGGATGCGCTCGAAGGACTGGGCGATGACCGCGCGGACACCGAGCAGATTGGTTCCCTTGGCCGCCCAGTCGCGCGACGAGCCGTTGCCGTATTCGACGCCGGCGAAGACGACCAGCGGCACGCCTTCCCTTTTGTACTCCATCGCCGCGTCGTAGATCGATTCCTCTTCCTTCGACGGGTAGTGAATGGTGTAGCCGCCCTCGCGGCCGTTCTCGCCCAGCATGTGGTTGCGGATGCGGATGTTGGCGAAGGTGCCGCGCATCATCACCTCGTGATTGCCGCGCCGCGTGCCGTACTGGTTGAAGTCGGCGACACCGACGCCGTGGTCGGTGAGATATTTTCCGGCCGGCGACGCTGCCTTGATCGATCCGGCCGGCGAGATGTGATCGGTGGTGATCTTGTCGCCGAACAGGCCGAGCACGCGGGCGCCCTTGATGTCGCCGATCTTGCCGAAACCTGATGTCATGCCGGCGAAATAGGGCGGGTTCTGCACATAGGTCGAGTTGTCGTCCCAGGCATAGGTCTGGCCTTCCGGCGCCTTGACGTTCTGCCAGTACTCGTCGCCCTTGAAGACGTCGGCATACTTGCGGGCGAACAGCTCGCGGGTGACGTTCTTCTCGATGAACTCCTGGATTTCGGCCGAGCTCGGCCAGATGTCCTTGAGGTAGACCGGCTCGCCGTTCTTGTCCTCGCCGAGCGGCTCTGTCGTGAGGTCCTTGGTGACAGTTCCGGCCAGCGCGTGCGCGACGACCAGCGGCGGCGAGGCCAGATAGTTGGCCTGCACGTCAGGCGAGACACGGCCTTCGAAGTTGCGATTGCCGGACAGGACCGCGGCGGCGATCAGGCCCTTGTCGTTGATGGTTTTGGAGATCGGCGCCGGCAGCGGGCCGGAATTGCCGATACAGGTGGTGCAGCCGAAGCCGACCAGGTTGAAGCCGATCTGGTCGAGCTCCTTCTGCAGGCCGGATTTCTCCAGATATTCGGCGACCACCTGGCTGCCGGGAGCCAGCGAGGTCTTCACCCACGGCTTCTGCTTCAAACCGAGCCGGTTGGCATTGCGGGCCAAAAGACCGGCGCCGATCAGCACGCTCGGGTTCGAGGTGTTGGTGCAGGAGGTGATGGCGGCAATGACGACATCGCCGTGACCGAGATCATGGTCGGTGCCTTCGACGGCATAGCGCTTGGAGATTTCGGCCGCCTTCTTGTATTCGGTCTCCATCGCCTTGGCGAAGCCTTCCGGAATGCCTTCCAGGGCGACGCGGCCTTCAGGCCGCTTGGGGCCGGCCATCGACGGCACGACGGAACCAAGTTCGAGCTCGAGCAGATCAGTGAAGACAGGGTCGGCCGAGCCGGTTTCACGCCACAGGCCCTGCGCCTTGGCGTAGGCCTCGACCAGCGCGATGCGGTCCTCGCTGCGGCCGGACATTGTGAGATAGCGGATGGTTTCCGAGTCGACTGGGAAGAAACCGCAGGTGGCGCCATATTCGGGGGCCATGTTGCCGATGGTGGCGCGGTCGGCCAGCGTCATGTTGGAGAGGCCCGGGCCGAAGAACTCGACGAACTTGCCGACGACCCCCTTCTTGCGCAGCATCTGGGTGACGGTGAGCACGAGGTCGGTGGCGGTGACGCCCTCTTTCAGCTTGCCGGTGAGACGGAAGCCGATGACTTCCGGCAGCAGCATGGAGACCGGCTGGCCGAGCATGGCCGCCTCGGCCTCGATGCCGCCGACGCCCCAGCCGAGCACGCCCAGGCCGTTGATCATGGTGGTGTGCGAATCGGTGCCGACGCAGGTGTCGGGATAGGCTGTGGTTTCGCCGTCCTCGGTGTTGGTCCACACCACCTGGCCGAGATATTCGAGGTTGACCTGATGGCAGATGCCGGTGCCGGGCGGCACGACGCGGAAGTTGCGGAACGCCTGCTGGCCCCATTTCAGGAATTTGTAGCGCTCTTCGTTGCGCTCATATTCCAGCTCGACATTGCGGGCGAAGGCCATCGGCGTGCCGAATTCGTCGACGATGACGGAATGGTCGATGACGAGGTCGACCGGCACCAGCGGGTTGATCTTCTGCGGATCGCCGCCGAGCGAAGCCATGGCGTCGCGCATTGCGGCAAGATCGACCACGGCCGGAACGCCGGTGAAATCCTGCATCAGCACGCGGGCCGGCCGATAGGCGATCTCGACGCCGGCGGTGCCCTTGTCGGTCAGCCAGCCGGCCACCGCCTGGATCGATTCCTTGGTGACGGAGCGGCCGTCATCGTTGCGCAGCAGGTTTTCCAGCAGCACCTTCATCGAATAGGGCAGTTGCGAGATGCCGGTAAGGCCGTTCTTTTCGGCCTCGATGAGATCGAAATAGGCATATTCAGCGCCGCCTGCGGTCAGCGTGCGGCGGCAATTGAAACTGTCGAGGGATTTTGACACGTGCGATCCTTGTCTGTTCAGCCTGAAAGGGAACGGACGCCGATGGCATGCAATCACGCGCAAAGGTGCGGGTACGGCCATTTCCGCTGTCCGTTCCCAAGCAACCCGAGCCGTTCAAGGCGGCGCGTGCGCTGGTTCGGCGCTAATTCTGTTCCCGTGCCGACCGCTGGCACGGATGCACCGCATATAGAGAATTTTCTGGAATAGTTCTAGACAGTTGGAAAGCAATTTTGTGCGATGCGGCAGCGGCCGCGACACATGGTTTCAGGGCAGGCGAGGAATGCGGCTGATCGCCGAAAATCTGGGCGGCGAGCGAGGCGGCGACGCGGTGTTTTCCGGCATCGGCTTTGCCTTGGAGGAGTGTCAGGCGCTTATCGTCACCGGGCCGAACGGATCGGGCAAGTCGACCTTGCTGCGGATCATCGCCGGGCTGCTGCCGGCGGCGGAAGGCAGCGTGAGGATTGAGGGCGTCATGAAGGTCGAAGACGGGGGCGAAGCGTTTCCGTCTGTTGCCTCGGCCTGTCACTATCTCGGCCACCAGAACGCAATGAAGCCGGCGCTCAGCGTGGCGGAGAATTTGCGCTTTTGGCGAGACTTCAATGGCGACGGACAGCTCGGCGTCGAAGAGGCGCTGGAAACGGTCGGGCTCGGCGGCATCGGCCACCTGCCGTTCGGCTATCTATCGACCGGGCAGCGGCGCCGCGCGGCGATCGCCAGGCTTTTGGTCAGCCACCGGCCATTGTGGCTGCTGGACGAGCCGACGGCGGGGCTGGACAAGGCGGCGGAGGCGCGGTTTGCGGGGTTGATGGCGAGGCATTGCGCGGATGGCGGGATGATTGTCGCGGCGACGCATCTGCCGCTCGGGATCGAGGGGATGGAGTTGAGGATGGGGGAAGCCGGTTGATGGTGTCTGGGCGAAAGCATCTCAAACCATGCTAGCGCTCTTCCTGCGCGACATCCGCCTCAACATTCGTGCCGGCGGCGGAGCGCTGACCGGGGTCATCTTCTTCCTCGCCGTCATCGTCACCATCCCGTTCGGGGTCGGGCCGGACCTGAAGCTGCTGGCCCGCATCGGACCGGCCATCCTGTGGATCGGCGCGCTGTTGTCCTGCCTGCTCGGGCTCGACCGGTTGTTCCAGGCCGATCGCGAGGACGGTTCGCTCGATCTCCTGGTGCTCGGCAACGATCGCCATATGCTGGCTCTGACAGTGCTGGTGAAATGCCTGGCGCATTGGGCGGGCAGCGTGCTGCCGCTGGTCATTGCGGCTCCCTTGCTCGGCCTGTTCATGAACATGGAGCCGCTCGGCATCGGCGCCACGGCGCTGACGCTGCTGGTCGGCACGCCGGCCATCACGTTCATCGGCGCCGCCGGTGCGGCGGTGGCGGTGGCGCTGCCGCGTGGCGGGCTGCTGATCTCGGTGCTGG
>NZ_RZPL01000528.1:0-4161 GCF_004022805.1 Mesorhizobium sp. M7A.F.Ca.CA.002.04.1.1
TTGAATTCAAATGGCTGACTTCATCCCTTCGGGGCGGGCACCGGCTCCGGCTTGACCTTCGGGGTCTCCTGCGCCGTGTTGGATTCGATCGGCGGCAGGCCCTTCATCAGCTTCTGCTGCAAGTTGGCCAGCACATCGGGATCCGGCTTCAGGTCGCGAGCCTGGTTCCACTGGAAGGTGGCTTCCAGCTTGCGGCCGACGCGCCAGTAGGCGTCGCCGAGGTGATCGTTGAGAACCGGATCTTCCGGCTTAAGCGACACGGCGCGTTCCATTTCGCGCACCGCGTCATCGAACCTGCCGAGGCGGAAATAGGCCCAACCCAGCGAATCGACGATGTAACCGTCGCTCGGCCTGAGGTCGACGGCCTTTTGAATCATCGCCAGCCCTTCCTTGAGATTCATGTTCATGTCGACCCAGGAATAGCCGAGATAATTCAGCACCTGCGGCTGGTCGGGGAACAGTTCCAGCGCCTTGCGGAAGTTCGGCTCGGCCTTGGGCCATTCCTTCAGGCGCTCATAGGCGATGCCGCGCTGGTAGAAGATGTTCCAGTTGGCTGCGGTCGGCGTCTTCAGCGCCTCGACAGCCTTGTCGTAGAGTGTGGCGGCCGAACGGAAATCCTCCTTCGAGGAATAGACGCCACCGAGCGCCAGATAGGCGCGCATGTCATTGGGATGGGCGTCGACGAAAGCCTTCAGATGAGTGATCGCTTCTTCGTGACGGTCGAGATCGGCAAGGTTGAGGCCGAGCTGCAGGTCCGAAAGCTCCTTCAGCGGCGAACCGGCGGGGATCCGGCGATAGAGCGCGATGGCGCCTTCGCCGTCCTTCAATTGCTCGGACACGGCAGCGAGTTGCACAAGGGCAGCGTCGCTATCAGGCTTCAAAGCAAGCGCATATTGCAGATAGAGGCGCACGAAGGGCTCGCCGCCGCCACGGTTGAGCGCGGTGGCGAGGTCGAGCAGGATTTCGGAGGCGCCATCGGATGGGCCGGCCACCAGGGGCGCAATCTTGTCGCCTTTTGCAATTCGGTCGCGCAAGGCGACGATTTCCAGCTTGCCAGGCGAAAACGCCTCGGCCTGATCGAGCACCGACAGCGCCTTGGTCTTGTCGCCCTTGCGGGCCAGGAACGAGGCGTAGGCCTGGGCGTTGCGCATCCAGGTTTCGGGAGCGGCACCACCGGCGGCGGTATCCTGCATGGTCGCGGCGTAGATCGCCTCGGCCTTTTCGGGCATGCCGGATGCATCAGCGATCAGGGCGCGGTGGAACGACTTGAACAGGCCGAACCAATCCGGCCCCTGCAGCTTGTCGATGGACGCCATCGCATCGGCAGGCTCGCCGGCGCCTTGCTGCGCCCAGCCGGACATCACCCCGGAGATCAGCCGGTCGAGATCGGATTCCAGCGACAGCTTGAGCCAGTACTGCGCCTTGGTGAAATCCTTCTTGTGGAAGGAATCGACGGCGAGCGCCAGCCGAGAGAAACGCTCGATGTCAGGCACTTCCTTGAGCTTGTCGGCATAGACCAGGGATTCGTCGAAGCGCCCTTGCGCGATCAGCGACAGCATCAGGCTCTGCTGCAGGCCGGTGTCGCTCGGGTCGAAGGCCAATGCTTGCTTGTAGTAGGCGATGGCGCTGTCGAGGTCGTTATCGCCTTCGGCGATCCGGGCTGCCAGATAGGCGCCCGAAAACGACGTGATCTTGACCGGTTCGGTGGTTTGCTTGGCATAGGCCGGCAAAGCCGAGATCGCCATGCCTGTCACAATTGCCAGCCTTGTCAGCCAGCGCGCACGTCCTTGCCGCATCGTATCCCTTTCAGCCAGGCGCCATCTCCGCGTCAGCGGGATCGGCGTAGACTCGATCTTTCCAGGCAAAGCATGGCCTTTTTGGGGTCGCGCTTCAATCCGCCTCGAATTCACAATCCGGGCACCCGATTAACAAATCATGGCGACAGGCACCAATTTTCCGCTCTTGGGATTTCGGCCATGGCCCTACGCGGCGCCGAATATATCACAGATTCGACGCTGAGGCTCCGCTTCGACCGCCAAGGCTCGGGCCAATATCAGCCCTTGCCTGGCGAGGCAGACCGTTGCACCAGCGTGTCGCTGTAGCCGCCGGCCGCTATCGTGCTGCACAGTTCGTTCCATTCGCAGCCGCCGCAGGCCTTGCGTACAAGGCCAGCCGAAAACGCCTGCCGCATCCGGCCCAGCATCGCCGTGTCGAGATCAACACAGGTGCCGACCTGGATTGGCCGTGCCAACAATTCTTCCACGTCCTGCGCGGCGAGCCGGTCCCGCTCGACGACGCTCTCGTTGAGGCAGTGCGGTTCCGGCTCGTCGAGCAACGGGGCGCAGACATCGTCTGGGCCGGAAACGAGGAGGACGTCCTCGCCCCGGCTCAGGCGCTCCGCTACGCGATCATAATTGGCGGTGAAGGCGGGGCTGTATCCCTTGCCCACATAGGTGAGCAGGCAAAGGAGGTGATGGGCGCGCAGCCTGATCGTCACGGATTGACCAGCTTGGCCTTGCCGCCGCGAAGCGCCATGAGCGTCGCGGCACCCAGCGCCGACTTGAGCAAGCCGCCGACGATGAACGGCAGGAAGCCGAAGGTAACGGCCTGTTCGGCTCCAATCATGACGGCAAGCCATGCTGTGCCCAGCACAAGGCAGGCAAGGTTGCCAAGCAGCATGGCGACGAAGGCAAGCATCACCCTTTTGCCGTTCCAGCCGCGTTCGGCCAGCCAGCCGACCAGTGCGCCGACAAGCGGGAAGGCGAAGAGATAGCCAGCCGTCGGCCCGACGAAATGCGCCGCACCCGCTGCCCCTCCGGACAGAACGGGAAAGCCGACCGCACCCTCGACCAGCCAGGCGGCGATGGTGAGCGCGCCAAGCCGCCAGCCATAGAGCGCGCCGACCAATGTCACGGCGAAGGTCTGCATCGTCACCGGGACCGGCACCATCGGCACTTCGACGTAGGATGACAGCGCCAGGAACAGGGTGCCGAGCACAACGGCTCCAATCTGCCAGGCAAGAGAACGATCCTGGAGCCGGAGCGGGCTGAACGACGGCTTGCTGGACGAGAATGCGACGTCTGTCATTGGGATTCCTTCGATCGATTTCAAATTATAGATAATTTCTGTTTTCGATCTATTATCGAATCCACACTTCCCTGGAGATTGCAAGCCCTGGCTTTGGCGGAGGCCGTCTAACCTACGATGGCGAAGGCTTCGCGCGTCGTTCCGGAAGCCGTCCTGACCGGCTTGCGGCCAATCCATTGGACGTGCCGCCCCAGTGTGACGGCCGCCGATTCGGTGTTTCCCTGCCGCAAGGCGGCGAGGATCGCGCGATGGTCCTGATCGGTGCGTGTCTCCCACTCCGAGCGCCATGCCGCGAACAGGAAACGGGCGCTTGCCGCGTGCAGATCGTTGATGGTGGCGAGCAGGCGCGGCATGCCACATGGCGACAGGATCAAGCGGTGGAAGGCGCGGTTGGCCTCTTCCCACGACCGGACATCGCGGGACTTGTCGCCAGCCTTGGACGCCTCCTCGGCGAGATCGAGAATGGCCGATGTCAGATGCGGCGCCGCGTGGCGCAGCGCCAGCACTTCAAGGGCGGCGCGCATTTCGGCGACTTCCTTGACCTCGCCCAGGTCGAAAGACGCGACACGCACGCCGCGGCGCGGTTCGCCGATGGCCAGCCCTTGCGCCTCGAGGCGGCGGAAGGCCTCGCGCACCGGAACATGGCTGGTTTGGAATTCCTCGGCGATGTGATCCTGCCGAAGCCTGGCCCCCGGCTCGATCGCACCGGAAATGATGCGGTCCGCCAGAACCTTGCTGATGCGCACCGCGATGGTGTCGTCTGTGCCCTTTGCCATGTTTTATAGATAATTTGCGGCAGGGCGGCTTGTCGAGACGGCGGGACCGAATTCCTAAACTTCCTCTTAGCGCAGGCCAGAGATAGCGTCGCGAAAGTCCAGCCTTTAGTTGACCCGGCTGATGCAGAAATCGATGACGTCGATCAGCGCCGATTTCTGCGGCGTCGCTTCGAGCGGCGCCAGCGCGTCGCGGGCAATCTCGCCGAAATGGCGCGCGCGTCCGATCGTGTCGGCAATGGCGCCGTGGCGGGTCATCAGGCCGGTCGCCTTTTCCAGGCCGGCGTCATCGGCGACATTG
>NZ_RZPL01000529.1:0-4153 GCF_004022805.1 Mesorhizobium sp. M7A.F.Ca.CA.002.04.1.1
GTACTTGTCGGCGCCGGTCTGGTCCTGCCATTTGCGCGTCTGCAGCTGGCCCTCTACATAGACCTTCATGCCCTTCTTCAAATACTGCTCCGCCACCTTGGCGATGCCCTCATTGAAGATGACGACGTTGTGCCATTCGGTCTTTTCCTTGCGCTCGCCGGAATTCTTGTCACGCCAGCTTTCCGACGTCGCAATGCGAATGTTGACGACCGGCTCGCCCGAGTTGAGGCGACGGATTTCGGGATCCGCGCCGAGGTTGCCGACCAAAATGACCTTGTTGACGCTACCCGCCATGATATTTCTCCGCGCTCATCCGAAACAAATTTTTTTGTCGCAGCACCTTACAGGCTGCAGGCGTCAGCCGCTTGCCGTGGCTGCCTTTACCCACAAGGTTTTTGTTCCCTGTTCGTTCTATGGTGCAGATGACGTTCTGTCAATGTTTGTCAGCAAGATGTAGTGTCCCGGCCGGAAATTTCCATGAAATCGGATCTGACCGGGGGCGATCAAATGAAGTCTGTCGCACATGAGGACCAGCAGCGCGAGCAATGGCGAGCAGGTGTGGAAACACGCATGCATGTGTCGGCCAGCAATGGTGCATCGCAACTTTGCATATTCGAGCAATGGGTCGAGCCCACGGTCGGCGCCCCAACGCATTGGCATCCCGTGGAGGAAGTGCTGACCGTTATCGCCGGTAGGGCTGAGATGTGGATCGACGATGAGCATACAGTCGTGACATCGGGCCAGTCTCTCGTTGTCCCCGCGAACAGGAAACACGGGTTCAAGAACGCCGGCACTGGAACGCTTCACATCCACGCCGTCCTTGCGTCGCCGATTTTCGAGGCGACGTTCGATGGGCCTGCCGGAATGGTGAGACGCTGGCTTCCGACAATCTCGTAAAACAGTGCTTGCCAAATCAATAAGTATTCACTTATGCTTTTGACATGATCGAAGCAGAGATTTTTCGCGCACTGGCCGACCCGACGCGCCGCGCCGTCTTTGAGCGGCTAGCCGCAGGCGAGATGAGCGTGTCGGAATTGCGCACCGGTATGACGGTGTCGCAGCCCGCGGTGTCGCAGCATTTGGCCGTCCTGCGTGGCGCAGGCCTGGTGGTCGAGCGGCGAGCCGGCCGCAACGCCTATTACCGCGCCGATCCGCAGGGGCTCGCTCCCTTGCTCTCCTGGATCGAACGCTACCGGACTTTCTGGCCGGAACGCATCGAAAGGCTGAAGGCGGTTTTGAAGGACATGGATCAATGAACGACAGGGGATCAATGGCCGACGAAAGCCATCGCGAAGTCTCTCCGGATGCGCTCGAGTTCGAGTACGACCTTGCCGAGCCGCCGGAAAAGGTCTGGCGGGCCCTGACCGTACCGGAATTGCTCGCCGCCTGGATGATGCCCAACGACATGAGACCCGAGATCGGCAACCGTTTTGCCTTCGCCGGGACGGGCGCGCCGATCGAATGCGAAATCCTCGACGCCGAACCCGAGAAGTTGCTGCGCTATTCCTGGCGGGAGCAGCCGGGCGACGCAGCCAGGCAGGATCCGCTCGACAGTACCGTCACCTTCACGCTTGCCCGCACCGCTTCCGGCGGCACGCATCTGCGCATCGTCCACGACGGTTTTGCCCGCAAGGCCATGCCGGCCATCGCCATGGCAGGCGCCGGCTGCCGTCTTTCGCTCGGTTTGCGCGCAATTGGAAAGCCCATCGCCGCGAACGCACCGCGCCTTCTGCGCGCGGCATAATAGAAAATCGGAGAAGAAAAATGAGCGGTGTTGCCAGTCTGGTGCCGATGGTCATCGAGCAATCGAGCCGCGGCGAACGCGCCTTCGACATCTTTTCGCGGCTGCTGCGCGAGCGCATCATCTTCATCAACGGCGAGATCAACGACGACATCTCGGCGCTGGTCTGCGCGCAGCTTTTGTCGCTGGAATCGGACAATCCCGACAAGGAGATCTCGCTCTACATCAACTCGCCGGGCGGCGTAGTGACCAGTGGTTTCGCCATCTACGACACGATGCAATATATCAGCTGCCCGGTGTCGACCGTATGCATGGGCTTTGCGGCATCGATGGGCTCGTTCCTGCTGATGGCAGGCACACCGGGGCGCCGGATTTCCCTGCCGAACGCCACCATCCTGCTGCATCAGCCGCTGGGCGGGTTCCAGGGCCAGGCCTCCGACATCCAGCGCCATGCCGAGCGCATCGGCAGGACGAAACGGCACATGGCCGAGCTCTACGCGCAGCATTGCGGCCGTACCTATGAAGAGGTCGAGCGCACGCTGGACCGCGACCACTTCATGACCGCCCGCGAGGCGCAGGCATGGGGCATCGTCGACCATGTTTTCGACACGCGCAAAAAGGCGGCGTAAGCCAGGGCCGGAGCGGAGTCCGGCCGGCTGCCGAAGATTTGACGATGCCGGTCTGGTTCCATCGGCGGCGCGCCACTATAGTCCTGGGATGACCGACACTCATCCTTCCAGACCACTGCGCCCCGTCATCGCCGTCGTGGTGCTCGCTTTTGCCAGTCTCGTGAGTGGCGCGGCTCTTGCAGAGGACAGTTCGCCGTCGACGCAAAAAAGCGCCCTGCCCGGCGTGACCGGCGACTACCGCATCGCCAAGCCGGCTCCCGAGCCGGACGATGCGCTGCCGGCCGGCGAGAACGGCACATTCAAGATCGGCGATACGGATGTCAGGATTTCCGGCAGCATCACCGTCGATGTCGGCGCCGACTCGATCGGGCCGCCGCGTCACTGAGTGCGCGCGGAAATGAGCGTTCCCCACATAAAACGGCCCCGCCGTGCCTTGGGCAAACGGACGGGGCCTTCTGGATCTCAAATCCAACTTTGCCGGGAGTGTACTGCCGGCGTTTGATTTCGGATGCACCGCGGCGTTCGGCCGACGATCCGACTAGCAGTCTCTGATTTTTAGGGGATATGGCAGGTCACGGTTTGCCGGGTGGCGCAGACGCTAAACCCTGGCACTTATGCCTGCCGCGGCTCCAGTGACAACTGGAACCCTAGGGGACGATCCGGTGGCGTCATAGCTCCGCTCCTCTGTCCGTTGCGATTGTTGTCAATTCGAAGCACAAATCGCAAATGCCTGCGGCGTCTCGCAGGCCGCCTTTGGGCGGCGAGGCCATCGAAAGACGGCCGGCTTCGTTGACTTCCGGAGACTGCGCTCCTGGGTTGCCCGCGTCAACCATCAATAGCCGGTTACCGAAAAACGTGATCGCCGGGAGGTTACGTACAAGTCAGTTTTTGCACAGCTTTGTCAGGAGCGTGTTCGGCCTTTGTTCTTTCCGCTTGCCCGTTCACGCGAAAGACGCTTAAACGCTTTTGTCGGGAATTGTGGCGTCTCTCGACGTGGCGGCAAAACTACCTACATAGGGGATGGCCGGGAAAACCCGCCATTCCAGGAAATTCCAGATTCTGAGGCGGCGACCGGCTATGGCCGACCATAAATATCTTTCCATTCGCGGGGCGCGCGAACACAATCTGAAGAATGTCGATCTCGACCTGCCGCGTGACAGCCTGATTGTCATGACCGGCCTGTCGGGGTCCGGCAAGTCATCGCTTGCCTTCGACACGATCTATGCCGAGGGCCAGCGCCGCTACGTCGAAAGCCTGTCGGCCTACGCGCGGCAATTCCTCGAAATGATGCAGAAGCCTGACGTCGACCAGATCGACGGCCTGTCGCCTGCCATTTCCATCGAGCAGAAGACCACATCGAAGAACCCGCGTTCGACGGTCGGCACCGTCACCGAGATCTACGACTATATGCGCCTGCTTTTTGCGCGCGTCGGCATCCCCTATTCGCCGGCCACCGGCCTGCCGATCGAGAGCCAGACGGTTTCGCAGATGGTCGACCGCGTGCTGGCGATCGAGGAAGGCACGCGCCTGTTCATTCTGGCGCCGATGGTGCGCGGCCGCAAAGGCGAGTACCGCAAGGAGTTGCTGGAACTGCAGAAGAAGGGCTTTCAGCGCGTCAAGGTCGACGGCGTCTTCTATGAGATCGCCGACGTGCCGGCGCTGGACAAGAAGTACAAGCATGACCTCGATGTCGTCGTCGACCGCATCGTCGTGCGCGACGATCTCGCGACGCGGCTTGCCGATTCCATCGAAACGGCGCTGCAGCTGGCCGATGGGCTGGCGG
>NZ_RZPL01000052.1:0-14844 GCF_004022805.1 Mesorhizobium sp. M7A.F.Ca.CA.002.04.1.1
GCTCAAGGTCATGACCGAAGGCTGCAAACCTCCGCTGCCGTCGGATGGTATGTAGTTCTGCTCGTAGCTTCGCGCTTGGGCTTCCTGAAATGCAGCAACTTGTGGGTGGTGGTTTGAAAATCCGGCCAAGTCCTTGGCGTTGATCTTGCCTCCACAGCGGCCGTCGCCCTGCGAGCCAATCGCATAAAAAAGTCCCGAATCCTGCTGCAGTCCCTGGATCGCCGCTTTCAGATCCGGTGGCGTAGAGGGATCATTGGCTTTGTCGGTCAACGACTTCCAAGTAAGCGGGCATTGGTCCTTGTGACGGTTGAGTACCGCAACAATCTGCAACTCAGCCGTGGTCAGCGACCCACCGTTCCACGTGATTCCGGGGCTCGGCCTGGGAGCCGGCTCGATCTTCGGAGTGACGCCGAGCAGATGTTGGGCTTCAGTCGCCTTGGAGCGTTGCGATTGGTCCTCCTTGAGAGCCGCCCTCATATTTGGCGGCAGCAGATCCAGTGGGTGTTGCTCCAAGCCATTCAATGTCAAGACATCCGGTGCCAGATGGCCCAAAGGGTCCTGCCGCAATTTATCCATTGTCGAATCAAGATTCGACGCTGGCAGATCCCCTTGCGCGAAAGAGCCGGGCTTGTCTGCCAGCACACAAGTGGACAGCATCGCTTCGAAGCACGATGCACTTTGCTGATGCTGGGTCGCAAAATGGGAAACTTTCAGGCCCGGCCAACCCCTTGCGGACTGTAGCGAATTTGAGCGGTAGAAAGTTGAAAGATTACTGGCCGACATTATGCATCCTCAGACGTGACGTTGAAATCCCCACAAGAGACCCCGACAGAAGATCCCTTGCGTTTCACAAAATTCGACAATTCCAAGCGTCGGCAGGTCACGAATGCGCCTGCCCTGCCTTCAATTGCTGTGTTCCGGGCCGGCTCCAAGGTTCGGTCCAACACAATGGCCGGAGTCACCGCGAGAGCTGCCGGGACTCATCATGAGCGGATTAGCTTTCGAGAAACTGACGAGTTTGCGAAGAGTTCACAAAGGGGTAGCCGCAGTCATGTTCTTCAGAGCTGCGGGAAATCCTCAATGTTCATTTCTTGCCCAGCTCAGGCTTCCCGCCAACGCTATCCTGTTGTGGGATGTCAGAAGAATAAGAAGCATCCGGTCGTCCGTCGCGAACGACCGTAGTGGAGGAGCCGCGAAACAAGATCAGCACTGATTCCTTTGGCGTTGCCGCTATGTGAGTCTGCGCCTGCGCCTGCGCCACCAAGCCGTTAAAGGTCTGCTCCACGAGTGCGACGAAGCGCGGTGGACCGGAAACGAAGACGAGGCCATTGCCTGGCACGGGTTTGACCACATAGCGCTCGTCGGAGATATCAAGCTTGTCGAGAGCCCCCTTGAACGCATCGAAGCGAATCGACGTCATCAAAAGCATTCGAGTTTGCGATTCTTGTGCAGCAGACACATAGAGCACAAGGCCGTCATAGTACCATTGTAGACCGTAAAGGTTCGTCAAGCGGTCGAGGAACGCGCGCGGTGGCAAATCAGGCATACGTCCGCGAATTCGCCCCTTCACCGCAGGACTGATGTTGACCCTGATATTCAGGTTGTTGCCGAATTCCTGCAACGCTGCAGCGAGCTCCTGATCCAGAACCGTGTATCTATAGGGTGTCGCCGGAAGGGACAGCGGGACTGCATGCGCCGGGTGAATCCCGGTGGACAGAAAAAACCCGGCACAAAGAAGTCTCAAAACATGCAGGGTGACGGGTTGGATAAGCGTTCTCGGCATGTCGCACTGATAAACCAAACGCTGAAATCATCACAAGTGACTAAATTGCCGAAGAGATTTTAGATTGTCGAAATGACGCCGCCGTTAGTCAGCTTGTTGTCAGCTTGCCCCCCTAGGAGTGTTGCGCCGACACCGGGTGATGAATGGGCGGGGCTCGCCCGGTCAGAGAGAGCAACCGAGTCCTTACATGATGATGCCTGTCACGTCGATCTCTGCCACTCTAACGGCTGGCCTCCCCAGGGTCGGATCACCGTCGATTGTCGAGCAGGCCCAGTTTGAGCGCGCCTTAGGGCATGCAGCCGACTCGCTGAAAAACGATGCCGCCGCGGGGCCAGCGAGTGCGGCGCCAGTTGCTGCGGCGATGGATGTTCAGCGCGCGGCTGCGCCGACGAGCGGCATGGGCGATCGCGTGTTGCAGACGATTTCCTCCCTATATCCACACAACACTGTTTCCTTCCCCGCGCTCGACCATGACATAGCCCTTTCGAAGGGCGCTCTACCGGGACCGGCGCAGA
This sequence comes from Mesorhizobium sp. M7A.F.Ca.CA.002.04.1.1, assembly GCF_004022805.1. Lineage (NCBI taxonomy): Bacteria > Pseudomonadati > Pseudomonadota > Alphaproteobacteria > Hyphomicrobiales > Phyllobacteriaceae > Mesorhizobium > Mesorhizobium sp. M7A.F.Ca.CA.002.04.1.1. The sequence goes on from NZ_RZPL01000052.1 coordinate 2,299, forward strand.
AGCTTCCCGTTCCAGGTGAGGCGGGAACCGGAATCTCGGGCATTCCCCAACAAGGGCAAGACTTCGAAACGATGATGGCTGGTCTTCGGGATGTTTACAACGGCGTCACCCAGGTGGCGCTTATCTCCAAAGGCGTCAGCGGCGTCACATCATCCGTGAATAAACTTTTGAAGGAAGGCTGAACCGCGCGCATGATTGGCTTGGCCGAGGGCGAAATCATGCGTGGCCTGTCAGGGTGGCGGTCGGTTAGACTTGTCATGCTGCCAGTTCTCGTCGCCCTCACTGCTTGCAAAGCCGACCTCTACACGCAATTGCAAGAGCGTGAGGCAAATGAAATGCTCGCACTTCTTGAAGACAACGGGGTCGCCGCGATCCGGGTGGTCGCCAAGGATGGAACCAGCACGATCCAGGTTGACGAAAAGCTGCTCGCCTTCTCAATCAACCTTCTGAACGCCAAGGGGCTGCCGCGCCAATCCTTCAAGAACCTCGGTGAGATATTCCAAGGATCAGGCCTGATTGCCTCGCCGACCGAAGAGCGTGCCCGTTACGTGTATGCCCTGAGCGAAGAGTTGTCGCGGACGATCAGCGATATCGATGGCGTTTTTTCTGTACGTGTTCACGTCGTGCTGCCGCATAACGACCTTGTGCGAGCCGGTGCCACGCCATCCTCGGCCTCGGTGTTTATCAGGCACGACGCAAAAACAAATGTCGCGGCTCTGCTGCCAAAGATAAAGATGCTTGTAGCCGACAGCATCGAAGGCCTGTCCTACGATAAGGTGGAAGTGGTTTTGGTGCCGGTAGAACGTTCCGCACACGAGCAACGGCCCGATCCGACTGCTGTTTTGCCACAAGCATCACTACCTCTTCCTGCGCCACTTCTGGCGACCGTAACAGGTTTTGCCGCAGCCGTATTCGCCGTGGCCTGTTATCTCTTGATCGGCGTTGTTACGCGTCGGCGCAAGCAATCAACCGGCGTTTCCAAGGTCGAGGGGCGCCGGGATGCTTCTGCTGTCGAGGCCATTCGCAAAAGAATGCCTGCAATTGGACGTGGGTGACATCTCATTGCCAATGCCTATACAGACCGCCCGACCTGATGGTCCGCACTTTCCGGGCGCGAGCGAGCTTGCGGCTTCGGCCCATCCAACCCGTCTTGCGGCGCGTCTTGATCCAGCGTTATCGGCCGAAACGTTAGTGAAGTTGCAGAAGTGTTCCAGACTGCATCCAAGGCTGGCAGAATTGCTGGGCAACGATGACGTGGATCTGAACCACATCGGCTGCAGGCCGGACCTTCTACGCGGGCATGATCCATATCGAGCGACCCTTCTTGCTGGTAGTATCTGGCATGCCCGTTCGCTGGTCGCGTTTGTCTCTCAGCCTGAGCTTGCCATCCTTGTTAAACGCATCGGCGTGGATGCACACGCATTCGGAATCCGACACCTGCTGCATGCTGTTGACAAAAGACTGATCTCGGACCCAGAAAAACTCGCTCAGCAAATCGAATACGATGGACACGCATGTCTTGGAGCTTGGCTCCAGGACAGTTCAGCGACCGAGCGTAACCGCGTGCTTCTTCGATTGCCCGAGGGGACTGCCGCGGAGACTCCAGCACATGAGCATTGGACCGCCGCCGGCCAATTGCTTTCACTTGTAGTAGCTCATTTTGAGACAGAGACCCCGGTGAAATGACAGTCGAACTTTCCGAGGGGCCAATAGCGCCGCAGATGCGTCCAGTCGGACCACTGATACCCGCGAGCGAGCTCGAAACCTGGCACAGCGCCGCGCAAGCCCTTGCCGCGGCAGAACGGCATCGGCAGCGCGTTCGAAACTGGGCACGCGCGGTTTACCAGCGGGCGTGGGCGCGCGGCCACATGGAGGGCTCGAATGCAGGCACCGAGGAGATGGCAGGGTTGATTGCGGAGACAATCTCCGAAATCGCGCGACGAAAGGCGGCTCTGGAGCAGGAATTGCCGCAGCTCGTGATGGAAATATTGAGCGATCTTATCGGCGCTTTCGATCCGGGCGAGCTATTGGTGAGGGCTGTTCGTCACGCCATAGAGTGTCAATACAGCGGCGCCGACGTTTGCCTTCATGTTTCTCCCATGCAAGTCGACATGCTTGCACGAGAGTTTGCTCGATGCGACGGCCAGGATGGTCGACCAAGGGTGCGGATCGAGCCCGACCCGACATTGTCGCCGCAACGCTGCGTGCTGTGGAGCGAGTACGGCAATGTTGACCTTGGACTTGACGCCCAGATGCGCGCGCTGCGCCTTGGTTTCGGGACGCTCTGTGAGAAAGGCGAGCTATGAGAAAGCCCGTCCCAGAACATAACGCTGACGCCCACACTCGAGCTCTCGTTCCAGCAATCTCGTCTTTGAGGGCTGCGGCCAAGCGAATTGACACGCGTGCGGTGCGCGGTCGGATCACGCGGGCTATCGGCACACTGGTTCATGCCGTCTTGCCAGACACTCGTATTGGGGAACTTTGCCTCCTAGAGGACCCGCGAACCGGGCTGTCGCTCGAGGCCGAGGTGATCGGCCTGTCGGGTGATGGTGTATTGCTGACACCGATCGGGGACTTGGTGGGCCTATCCAGCCGCGCAGAGGTCGTGGCCACTGGCCGAATGCGTGAGGTGCCCGTCGGCGGCGATTTGCTCGGTCGCGTGATCGACAGTCGTTGCCGCCCATTGGACGGCAAAGGCGAAATCAAGACCGTCGAAACTCGGCCCCTGCATGGCAGAGCCCCCAATCCGATGACGAGGCGCATGATTGAGCGGCCATTCCCGCTTGGGGTCCGTGTCCTCGATGGTCTGCTGACGTGCGGCGAGGGCCAGCGGATCGGGATTTATGGCGAGCCAGGTGGTGGCAAGTCGACGCTGTTGTCACAGATCGTAAAGGGTGCCGCCGCTGACGTCGTCATAGTGGCGCTCATAGGCGAACGTGGACGGGAAGTTCGTGAATTCATCGAAAGGAATCTTGGTGAAGAGGGCCTTCTCCGTACGGTCGTCGTGGTTGAAACATCCGACCGCTCGGCGGTAGAGCGTGCGCAATGCGCTCCAATGGCGACTGCGCTCGCGGAATATTTCCGCGATCAAGGCCTACGCGTTGCTCTCATGCTGGATTCGCTGACGCGCTTCTGCCGCGCTATGCGCGAAATAGGCCTTGCTGCGGGTGAGCCGCCGACGCGACGGGGCTTTCCTCCTTCCGTTTTTGGCATGCTGCCAGGCCTGCTCGAGCGCGCCGGCATGGGTGAGCGGGGCTCAATCACGGCCTTCTATACGGTGCTTGTAGAGGGTGATGGCACGGGTGATCCAATCGCCGAGGAATCGCGTGGTATTCTCGATGGCCATGTCATCCTCTCACGCGCTATTGCGGCGCGATCGCATTTCCCCGCTATTGATGTGCTGCAGAGTCGCAGCCGCGTCATGGATGCAGTCGTTTCGGGGACACATCGCAAGGCAGCATCCATTTTCCGCGAGCTCCTGTCGCGCTATGCCGAGACCGAGTTCTTGATCAATGTTGGCGAATACAAGCCAGGTGGAGATCCCCTGACTGACCGGGCTGTCGCGTCAATCGACGAACTGAGGGAGTTTCTGCGCCAGAGCGAAGATGACGCGTCAGATTTCGAGGAGACGGTCGCATGGATGTCGCGTCTGACCGCGTAAACTGGATTCAGTCTTCGAGTATACGGCTTCTGAAGGAAATGCAAGAGCGTCGTGCCCTTGGCGAGCTGTCCAAGAAGGAAGCCCAGCGCGATGTGGCCGCCTCAGCCGTACAAAATGCCTCTAGGGAGCTTGCAATGATACAGCAACATTGTTCAAGAAAAGAAGCAGCGCTCTATCAGCATCTGATGTCACTCGACAACTTGTCTAGCGCAGCGCTCGACCGTCACCGCCTTCACACTGAACAACTTGCCGCTGAGATCAATTCCAGACGGCAGATGCTTGATGATACCCAAATCGCTCAAGAGGAGGCTGAGATGGCGGCGTCCAGGACGAGGGAGCTATGGGTCATATGTTCGGCGGCAAGGGACAAATGGCAACAAATCGAGGACGACGTGCGGCGCGCCGTCGAGACTCATTCGGAGGCCGCAGCCGAGATCGAGGCCGACGATGAGATACTGCTGAAATATGCGAGGGGGTCGCTTGCCTAAATGCCGCGCAACCGGATCCGACGGTCGCAAGAGGTCGTCCGAATGACACGACCGTGCAGTCTTTGATAGGCGCTGCGGTCACACCCGCCATGTTCGAACCAGTTCTGAAACTGTCCCACACGGTTGTCTCGTGGCTCAATGATACAGCAGCGCCGCGCACGCCGTTTCAAAGCCGGATCAACGAGGTGCCGCTATCGGTGCGAACGGCAGGGCTTGTCTGGCAGCAGGAACCTGCTGCCATTCCGATGCTTGACTGCGTCTGGAGAGTGGGAGCCGAAACGGTCATCTTGTCACTGTCGCGCCCGCTCGTAGAGGAGTTCATCACGACAGTGCAGAACGGCTTGGCCTTCCCTTCCGAGCCAACTGCTTCGCTAATTCTCGAACTCGCTCTGGAGCCGCTTGTCACTCGACTGGAGGAGACGACGCGTCTGAACGTGCAACTCGTGCGGGTATGCGAAGCCACGATGCTGGCTCCTCATCTTGAACTCGACATCATTTTCGGCGCGGTCAAGGGCAAGGGCCGTCTATTCCTGTTCACGCCACTTGACGGCTTAGTACCGCCTGCGTTTCGCGCGCTAGGCGAACTGCTTGCCCAGTTGCCGCGGCAGCTGGGCGGGCTGCCTCCAGAGCTCCCGCTCATTGTTGCAGGAGAGGTCGGCACGCTTCGCCTTCCTGCGGCGCTTCTTCGAAGCGCATGTGTCGGTGATGCATTGTTGCCCGATATTGCGCCGTTCGGCCGCGGCCAGATCACCCTAGCTGTCGGCCAGTTGTGCGCCGAGGCGGATCTTGACGGCGATGAATTAATCTTGCGGGGGCCTTTCCGCCCGCGACCGTGTCCTTTGGAGAGTGCGCATATGACACAACCCGGATCGCAACTGGAGCTTACTAAGGATCTCGACGATGTCGAGATCGTGCTTGTCTTTGAATGCGGCCGCTGGCCTATTTCTCTTGGGGAATTAAGAAGTGCCGGCGAAGGGCATATTTTTGAACTTGGATGGCCGATCGACGGCCCGGTCGACATAGTGGCCAATGGTCAGCGTATCGGGCGTGGCGACATTGTCCGCATCGGAGAAGAGCTGGGCATCAGGCTCCGTGGCGGGTTTGCATGCAATGAGTGAAGCTCAGCCGACAATCCTGGCGCTTCTTGCGGTTACCGCCGGACTCGGTCTGCTGGTTTTAGCAGTTGCCACGACAACGGCCTTTGTAAAGGTATCAATTGTTCTTTTCCTCGTCCGCAATGCGCTCGGGACCCAGACCATACCACCCAATGTGGTGCTGTACGCCGCGGCGATGATCCTCACTATGTTCGTTAGTGCGCCCGTTGCTGAGCAGACCTATGACCGCATGTCGGATCCCAAGCTCCACTATCAGACATTCGACGACTGGGTAAGCGCCGCTAAAGCCGGAAGTGAGCCCTTGCGCGAGCATCTCAAGAAATTCACAAATGAAGAGCAGCGGCGATTTTTCCTATCTTCGACAGAAAAGGTCTGGCCAGAGGAAATGCACGCTGCAGCCACGCCTGATGACTTTGCAATACTTGTACCATCTTTCTTGCTATCAGAATTGAAGCGCGGATTTGAGATAGGATTTCTACTTTATCTGCCTTTTATTGTTATAGATCTGATAGTGACAACTATCTTGATGGCAATGGGTATGTCGATGGTCTCACCAACTGTTATATCTGTTCCGTTCAAGATCTTCTTGTTTGTTGCCATTGATGGTTGGTCAAAATTGATGCATGGGCTTGTGCTGAGTTATACGTTACCGGGAGGCTGATCATCACTGAATCCAGCATCATTACTCTTATGAGCCAATCACTGGTGGTTTTCATGATCTGGATTCTACCGCCGCTCATTGCATCAGTGGTTGTCGGCCTCGTCATCGGCATCCTCCAGGCGGCGACGCAGATCCAGGATGAAAGCTTGCCGCTCACCGTGAAGCTTCTGGTCGTTGTCGCGGTGATTGGGCTGTTTGCTCCTGTGCTAAGCGCCCCGCTCATAGAGCTAGCCGATCAGATCTTCACCGAGTTTCCCGCAATGACACTTAGCTACTAGTCCGCCCCATGGACGCGCCATCGGCCGATATTCAAATTCTGATCCAGACGGCTTTCGAACTCGTCGTTGCGGCAGGTCTTGGGGCAGCCCGCGCGATGGGCATCATGCTGATCTTTCCCGTATTCACACGCTCGCAGATCAGTGGGCTGATCCGGGGCTGTTTGGCTGTTGGCTTCGCACTACCATGCCTGGCACACGTCAGCGGCGGATTGCCGGCGCTGGATCCTGATACGCGCCTGATCCAGCTAACCCTGCTCGGATTCAAGGAAGTTTTTGTCGGTGTACTCCTTGGCACTTTTCTTGGCATTCCGCTTTGGGGCCTTCAGGCTGCCGGGGAGCTTATCGACAACCAACGCGGCATCAGCAGCCCGACCGCTTCGGCCGATCCCGCGACGAACAGTCAGGCTTCCGCGATGGGCGTTTTTCTGGGGATCACTGCGATTGCCATATTCGTCGGATCAGGAGGCCTGGAAACTTTGATCAGTGTCCTGTACCGCAGCTACTTGATCTGGCCGGTGTATCAGTTTCACCCGACACTGAGCGGGCCAGGAGCAATGGAGTTGTTGGGGCTTCTCGACAGCATAATGCGCACGGCATTATTGGTTTCGGGGCCTGTCGTGTTCTTCCTGATACTGATTGATATATCGATGATGCTGCTGCGTCGCTTTGCCCCGCAATTTAAGGCGAGCCAACTGTCTCCGGCAATCAAGAACATTGTCTTTCCAGTTCTCATGGTCACCTACGCTGCCTATCTGGTGGAGAGCATGAAACTGGAGGTCACACGTGCCAACGGCGTGCTGGAGTGGTTCGACAAATTGCTGCCATGAGCGACACAAGTGAAGAGAAGACACACGCCGCCAGCCCGAAGAAGTTAAGTGAAGCGCGCAAAAAAGGACAGCTGCCACGTAGCTCCGATTTCGTCCGCGCGGTCGGGACTTGCGCTGGGCTCGGCTACCTTTGGCTAAGAGGCAGCGTGATCGAGGACAAATGCCGGGAAGCGCTCCTATTAGCCACCAAGTTGCAGAGCCTACCTTTCGATACCGCGGTGCCGCAGGCATTGGTTGTGCTCGTCCAACTCACAGTCGCGGCTGTTGGCCCGCTGCTTGGAACCCTTGTCGCCGCGGTGATTTTGGCCAGCCTGCTAGCCAATGGTGGATTTGTCTTCTCTCTGGAGCCGATGAAGCTCAGCTTTAAGAAAATTGACCCCTTTGAAGGGCTGAAGCGCTTGGGGTCTGCTCGTTCCATGGTCGAAGTCTGCAAGACCATGTTCAAGGTATTGGTTCTCAGCGCAACCTTTTCCATTGTCCTTCTCGGGATGTGGAAGACAATGGTCCCTCTGCCGATCTGCGGCATGGGCTGTGTTGGCCTCATCTTTATGGAGACAAAATTGCTGATGGGAATTGGCGCCGGCGCACTGCTGGTCGGCGGACTGATCGATCTTCTGCTCCAGCGCGCGTTGTATCTGCGCGAAATGCGCATGACCAATACCGAAGTGACGCGCGAGTCGAAGGATCAGCAAGGAGCGCCAGAGTTGAAAGGTGAACAGCGTCGCATCCGCGAGGAGGCGGCCGACGAGCCTGCGCTTGGCGTGCATCGCGCCACGCTGGTCTTAACAGGAAGGGCGGTCCTGATCGGTCTGCGTTACGTTCGCGGTGAAACCGGGGTGCCGTTCTTAGTTTGCCGTGCCGAAGGTGAGCGCGTTTCACATGTGTTGAGCGAGGCGCGGGCACTACGCCTGACGATCGTCCATGACCATGTCTTAGCGCGTCAGCTGATAGGCACTACAAAACTCGGCCACGCGGTTCCTATGCAATATTTCCAGCCTGTCGCGAAAGCATTCTTTGCCGCAGGCTTGGCCTAGTCATGGAAGTCCACGACTGCCCAGTTCAAAACTGACCTGGCTCCATGCTAGTGGCAAATGTCGGCTGGCCATCCGTGCCCCAGTGTCTCTGTCAGGCCAACCGCGCAACCGCGGGCCTGGGGCAATCACTCCCCTCGGATCTGCCACCCAGCAACTACGGCAAGTCCTCCGGGCATGACCTTGCAGCCTCTGCTGGCCGGTGCGTGGCGCAGTCCGAGGTTTTGAGGCCGGCAGTGCGGATTTGATTGGTGCAGCCGTTGGAATGCCCTCGTCAGCTAGTCGTCAACTAAGCGCCCTATGTTGAACAGCCGTGCTAACTTGAGCTCGGTTGCGAAACATAGGAGTACGAATCGTCATGTATGGTCGAATTGGTGGCTCATCCGATAGTTACCGCGCGCATAATGCCGGCGAGCAATCGGATGCAGGAAGCGAAGGGTTCGCGGACACATTTGCCCGAATGCACTTATCCGGATCGGAAGGTAGCGGCGCCTCATCATCGGCGGCTCCCCAAGCATACTCCCTCAATTCCCGACCTCCTGTGGTGGAGATCAACAGGACTTCCTTCAGGAGACAGGTGAGGCAATTTCATGGTGATGAAATCACGCACATCGCCGACAATCCTCAAGAGTATTCGGAGTTCGTATCGTCACGAGCCAGGCGCACCGCGGACGTTGCTCAGCAATATGGCATCCGTCGAGATACGGAGCACGCGCGATATTTCAGTTACCAATTGGGAGACCGGAGTGCCGGACTGCTGAGAATGGAAGGCGGATTCAGCATGAACGAGTTCGAATCGGAAAGTTGGCGGGAACAATTTCCTGGTCGAACTGAGGTCACTTCCATAGTGGATCTTCAAGTCGCCCATCCGCTCGTCGAAAATGCGGGCGATATTCTGCTGGAGCATCAACTTCGGATAGACGGCGACCGACCGTTGCTGAATTGGCGTGCGGCTAATCCGGAAGCACAAGCGCGCGCGCAGACGATGGGGTTTGTTGAAGTGGATCATGGCGACCTGGTGCTTGACCCTACGCAGCATCCCGACAAATGGACGAAGAACAGTGCCGGTGAGTGGCAGCGTGCAGGCAAACCTCCACTCTATCTCCACAAAACCGAGGATAGCGACAGCAGCGATAGCGGGTCCGACGACGATTTCATGTGATTTGTCGACCCGCCGCCGAGCCTTGCAACTGGTGACGGTTGCAAGGCTGTTGGCAGTGAATGCTAATTGTCCGGCGACAGCCCCGCCTTAGCGCCAGCGCCGCCGAGCAATCCAGCCCATCTCCCAGACAATAAACTGCGGATGCGCATCGTGGGTGCTTGCGAGCGGATTGTATTCGGGCCGGAACTCCGCCTCTTGGAACCGAGCTCTCCCGAATCCAATTTTCTCCACCACACCGTTGGGTCGTTGCGATGCGCCGATCCCGATCGGATCGGCTATGCCTGCTCCGCGCTCGCAGGAAGACCTTCCGCCTCGATCTTGGCGGCGCGATCTCGGCGATAAGTTGGATGGGAGGCAAGATACGCCGCCACGTCAACAGCCGGTAACGCGACATCGCAAATCGGCCCTGACGGTAGCCGATCGACTCCAATCGCCGGACCGCAACTCGCGCAGCGGCATTCGCGGTTTGGCCAGGAGAAATGCTCGCTGACTCACAGCGTGGCCGGCCGCATTCTGAGTGCCCTGTCATGCAGCCTGCGCCGACGGGAGCTCGGCACGCGAATGGCGTGGTTGGCGGCCAAGCCCTGAGGTCAACAAGGACTTACAGAAAGCGGGGGTGAGTTTGCCGCGATGAATTATGACCTTCTCGCGACCGGACCTAGCATCGGCTTCCTCTCGCTCTCGATTGTAGCCGCGCTGTTCGTTGGATTTAACGTGGCAAGCGGTGAATTCGGAATCAGCCAGCCCTTCCAAGTTTCTGGCCATGACGGGGCGACTCGTGTGGATGTGCACCCACATCGGGCTCGGCATCGCACCATTGACCAGCATCTTGGGCTGCAGCTTCATCTCAAACAGCTTTCCTGGCTCGCCACGCAGCGCGACCGGTGCCTCCGGCGGCATCAATTCGTCGGCATTGCACAAATGTTCCAGGTATTTTTGCGCCGGAAATGCGTAGGTCTTCATGCAATCAGTCGTAATGCCGGCTTTTCCTTCATTCAATGCGTTGGCCTGTCCCAGCACCATGTTCAGCAACCCTTTGAGCTGGTCTGTGCGTTCGTGCACTTTGGGTAGCTGGGTGGAGGTGAGTAGCAGGCGTACATTACGCCCCTGCAACCCGGCGAGACAGGTTTGCATCTCAATGGCCTGGGCTCGCAGGTACTGGGCCACATCGTCCACGACCTTACCGGCCTCCTCAGGCTTCATCTGGCGCACTTGGGAGACGACGCTTTGCTGACCGGCCAGATCGAACTGCAAAAGTTCGTCCAATCGTTTGAGCCGCTCCGTCAATACCTCCATTGACAACGCGGCGCCCCCGATTGTCGAGCCTGCCCCCGACGAACTCGCAGCCACCTCTTGCGCTCTCACCTGTGTACTCGCAACTTGATCCGAGCGCGCGAGAACCTTGGCTGCTGGCACTGTGCCGGCGTTCGCAGCGACTGGTGTTGATGGCTGCCCGGCGGCAGAAGTCCCGGCGCGAGCTGCCGACTTATGCTTTGACTTCCCTTTCCTTCGCGCTGTAGTGCCTTCTGACACTGCAGCCGTACCAGCAGTGTCAGCCGGTATCGCAGCGCCTGCCCTGGCCGGCATCGCAGCGCCCGCCTGGGCCTGTGGCGCCATGATGGCTGACGGCGGAGACTGCAGGTTCAACAAGTGCATGGCATCGTGCGCAGTGATCCATGCATCGTCCACGATCCGTTCGAACAGTTTCAATGGGAGGCCGGCATCTGGGTAGGTATGGCTTAGCTTGGTATGCACCTCGTGCAACGCCAATCCAAAATCCGAAAGCCGCTCCATGATTTTTTCTACAACCGCGCAATCATGAGCGTTGAGTGTTTTGCCATCATCCATTATGCCCTTCGCCAAAGAGAGGGCGCGAAGAGCTTCTTGAGCGGCGCTTGCCATCAGCTGCACCACTCCATTTCGACCGACGAGGAGTTCCTTCAAATCTGGCTCGAACCTGCTCGCCCGCAGTTCAATCTTGGCCCGCGCAAGACCGATCCGCTCACGGACCAGCCAGATCCTGACACTCAGTACCGAGCCGGCACGCAGCCGCAGTGCGCACCGCTCGGCTTCCCGCATCACGGGCGTTCCACTGGATAGGCTAGCGGTGGCAGCGCAGGCGGATCGCTGCCGTTCGGAGCGCCATGCCTTTTTTTCCCACCACTTAATTGCCGCCGTATGGTGGTTCTCCACATTTAAAATCAACAGCTCCTGCCGGTCCGCCTGGGAGTAGGAGTAGAGTTTATCGACCATACCTGCCGCTTTCTTGGTCTTTTTGTCCAATTTCGTGATCGTCGACAGGCCAAGTTTGTCTACTTCATTCGCGGCGTCGCACACGATCTGGCAACATCTACGCACCTTGTCGTCTGGCATAATTGTCTGCGCCTCAGCCGCAGGCAGGCTAGCGCGGTACTCCAGAATTGCTGAGGCTGCATCGACGACCCCACTGATCAGCTCCACCGCCTCCTCGGGGACGTCGGTTTTCCTGGCCGCAGCCTCGCAATCAGTCAGTTGTTGAACAAGACTGTTCATTCTGAGCTGTGTCGGACTGATATCTTTATTTGACGATGAGCTGGTGCCTTCCACCTGCGCGGTTGATAGTTGGCTACCGACCGGCGCCATGGCTTCGCCCTCAGACATGGAGGGAGAACCGCGCCGCCTTGCGGCTGCGCCACGTGGCGCTACGGTTCCGCGTGGTGGCGCAGCGGCTCCACGTGGCGGTGTGTTCAGGATTTGATCTTCGCCAATCGAGGCGCCTGGCAGACTTTCGCGGGCATCGCCTGGACCGCGCGCAACTGGAAGGGAGGAGGGCCTCCTATCGGCGTCCCCAGAGCGCATCTGCTCCACAACGGAATCGAATGACTGTCCACCTTCTCCCGCAGCAAGACTTGATTGCGAAAGGGAACTGCTCGCCCGCCCCGCGCGGCTGGCTCCAGTTTCAGCCTGCGATTTCCGTGGTCGGCCAATGCCCTTCATATTGCGTCTCCGTAGTAGGCGAGAATGTGCTGCTATTGTGCTGGCGGCTGACGAGACCAGCGGCATCTTTCGGTTAACGTCACGGTCAGCCAGACCCGCGACGGCGTAATGTTCCCGCCAAAGTGCTTCTCAGTAGCAGGCCAAGATTGGCCCGAGCTCACAGGACTTTCGCAACGTTGCCATCGATGTCCTGAGATTATCAGCGCTTCAGTCCGCCGATTTCCAGGAACAGCGAATGAAATCAGACCAACTCGGCTAGCTCCCCTTCCTAGACACGTGCCTGACGCTTTTATTGATGCGTCCCTCCTCTCGTTCGCCACCGCCCCCGTCACACCTTTGCTTCAGAG
>NZ_RZPL01000530.1:0-4146 GCF_004022805.1 Mesorhizobium sp. M7A.F.Ca.CA.002.04.1.1
GGTCGCACCCTCCTCGCTCGGCACGCCGCGCCGCGCCGTCCCAGCCGACGACGGCGCGGCGCGGCGTGCCGAGCGAGGAGGGTGCGACCAGTGCCTGGATCTCGACCAGCACCGGCCTTGTCCCCTCCATGCCGGCGAAAACCGCCGCCCCCGGCGATTTGGCATGGCGTTCGCCAAGAAAAAGCTCGGACGGATTGGCGACCTCGCGCAGGCCCTTGTCCGACATTTCGAAGACGCCGATCTCGTCGGTCGGTCCAAAACGGTTCTTCACCGTACGCAGGATGCGGTAGTGGTGGCCGCCTTCGCCTTCGAAGTAGAGCACGGCGTCAACCATGTGCTCGACGACGCGCGGCCCGGCGATCTGGCCTTCCTTGGTGACATGGCCGACCAGTACGATCGCCGCACCCGTGGATTTCGCATAGCGGATCATCGCCTGGGCGGCAGCGCGCACCTGGGTGACGGTTCCGGGTGCCGAATCGGCAAGGTCGGTCCACAGCGTCTGGATCGAATCCAGGATGACGAGATCAGGCCGCTTGCCGTCGGCGATCGTCGCCAGGATGTCCTCGACATTGGTCTCGGCGGCAAGTTCCACCGGAGAGGAGGCGACGCCAAGCCGCTGCGCCCGCAGCCTGATCTGCGCGACCGCCTCTTCGCCCGAGACATAGACGATGCGGTGGCCTTTTGATGCCAGCGCCGCGGCCGCCTGGGTGAGCAGCGTCGACTTGCCGATGCCGGGGTCGCCGCCGACCAGCAGCGCCGAGCCGCGCACGAACCCGCCGCCGGTGGCGCGATCGAGTTCGCCAATGCCCGAGATGATGCGTGGCGCGTCCTCGATATCGCCGGACAGCGTGGTCAGCACCACGGCGCGTCCCTTGCGGGCGTTGCGCGTGTTGGCTGGTCCTGAGCCGATGCCGCCGGACGTGCCTTCCTCGACCAGCGTGTTCCACTCGCCGCAGGCATCGCATTTGCCGGCCCAGCGCTGATGCACCGATCCGCAACTTTGGCAGATGAATTGGACGCGCGACTTGGCCATTAGATGGAAGCCACGCCGTGACAGGCTGGCGGGGCAGCGCCCCTCTCTGGCCTGCCGGCCATCTCCCCCTCCAGGGGGGAGATTTGCAGCTTCAGCGCTTGCGCCTTCTTTTCAACGCCAAAAATTGGCGAAAGCGTCGATGCCATCCGATCTCCCCCCTTGAGGGGGAGATGTCCGGCAGGACAGAGGGGGGCGCCAAGGAATGGGACCTGTCTCAATAGGTCACTCGAACCTTTCCGGCAGATGATGCTCCTCGGCGAGGTCGGAGAAGCGGGTGAACTCGCCCTGGAAGGCAAGGCTGACGGTGCCGGTCGGTCCATGGCGCTGCTTGGCTATGATCACTTCGGCCTTGCCCTGGACCTCGATCATCTTCGTCTCCCAGGCGAGATGCTCGGGCGTGCCTTTCTCCGGCTCCTTGTTCTTGATGTAATATTCCTCGCGGTACACGAACAGCACGACGTCGGCGTCCTGCTCGATCGAGCCCGATTCGCGCAGGTCGGACAGCTGCGGATGTTTGTCGTCGCGGCTTTCGACTTGACGCGAGAGCTGTGAGAGCGCGATGATCGGCACGCCCAACTCCTTGCCGAGCGCCTTCAGTCCGGTGGTGATCTCGGTGATTTCCTGGACGCGGTTCTGCGACGCCTTGGCAGATGAACCCTGCATCAGCTGGATATAGTCGATGACCATCAGGTCCAGCCCGCGCTGGCGCTTGAGGCGGCGGGCGCGCGCCGCGAGCTGGGCGATCGAGATACCACCCGTCTGGTCGATGTAGAGCGGGCGCTTGTGGTTCTCCTGCGTGTAGGCGACAAGCTTGCCGAAATCGGCTTCCGTCAAATCGCCGCGCCGGATTTTCGATGATGGAATCTCGGTCTGCTCGGAGATGATGCGGGTGGCCAGCTGCTCCGACGACATTTCAAGCGAGAAGAAGCCGACGACGCCGCCATTGGCCGCCTTGACGGAGCCGTCGGCCTGTTGGGCAGGCTCATAGGCGGCAGCGATGTTGTAGGCGATGTTGGTGGCCAGCGACGTCTTGCCCATGCCTGGGCGGCCGGCGATGATGATCAAATCCGAAGGCTGCAGGCCACCCATGCGATGGTCGAGATCGCGCAGGCCGGTGGCAATGCCGGACAGGTGGCCATCGCGCATATAGGCCGCGCTGGCCATGTCGACGGCATTCTTCAACGCATCGGAAAAGCTTTCGAAACCGCCATCGTAGCGGCCGTTTTCGGCCAGCTCGAACAGCCGCCGCTCGGCATCCTCGATCTGTTCGCCGGGTGCCATGTCGACCGGCGCGTCATAGGCGATGTTGACCATGTCTTCGCCGACGGTGATCAGCGCGCGGCGCGTCGCAAGGTCATAGATGGCGCGGCCATAGTCGGTGGCGTTGACGACGGTCACAGCCTCGACCGCCAGCCGCACGACATATTGCGCCATCGTCATGTCCCCAACCTTCTCGTCGGCCGGCAGGAAGGTTTTCAGTGTGATCGGCGTCGCCACCTTGCCCATACGGATGAACTCGGACGCCACCTCATAGATCTTGCGGTGCAGCGGCTCGTAGAAATGGCTGGCCTTGAGGAAGTCAGAGACGCGGTAGAAGGCGTCGTTGTTGACGAGGATGGCGCCGAGCAACGCCTGCTCGGCCTCGATGTTGTTTGGCGCTTCACGATAAAGCGGTGTTTCCGCGACGCCGAATTTTCGCGCTGCCTCTGCCATGATATCCCCGATTTCAATCCCGGCCTTTCGATATCAGAACGTGATGAGTCGGTGCTGACCTTTCTGCATCACTACCCAACCAAAGAACCTTGATGCCCGTTGTTCACAGGAACAACCAATCGTCCACAGGAGAGTATTCGCGTGCCCCGATTCCGGTTGACTCGACAGGGCGTGGATCTCTATCTGACTCGTCGGAACAAAGCAAGAACAATGGCACTGTTCATTTTGCGATGTTGTCCAGCCTGTCGCCCCAGTCCAATCGCCGGGCCAACTTGAAGTCGGCGCCGTCGCGCTTGGTGAACAAGCGCTCGGTGGCGGTGCCGTCGTCCTGGCAAAGCTTGAGCAGAACCTTGCCGGAGCCGGATTTCGGTGGCGCAAGAACTCGTGCCTGGTGTGATGTGGGGCCGTCGCGAGAAGCCGCGACGTAGATGAATTTCTCGTCTTCCCACGGCACGTCGGCATCCTTGGCCAGCCGATGCAGGCGCGAGCGGGCGACGCGGCGGGAAAAATGGCACCAGTCGGGCTGGACCAGCGGGCAGGGCGCCTGATGCGCGCAAGGCGCAAGCACATGCGCGCCCGCCTCGATCAGCTGCCGGCGCACGGCAAGGATGCGCTGCCAGCCGGCGGGGGTGCCGGGCTCGACGATCAGGAGCGTGTCGCCAGTGAGTTGCCAGAGCCGGTCGATGAGTTTCGGCAGCGATGCCGGCGCGATTTCATCGAGCACATAAGCGCACGTGACCAGATCGGCCGGCTCGATGTCAGCAAGGTCGATGGTGGCATCACCGGCCAGCCATCTGCTCTGGGCGGCAATAGTGTTGCCGGCAAGCGTCTCGCCGACCTTACGCACGGCGGCACTGGCTTCGAACAACACCGCCTGTTCGAGATCGGGCCACAGATCGGTCGCGGCCCAAAGCACCGTGCCAGGGCCGGCGCCGACATCGAGCAAGGTCCTGGGCTGAAAGGCAGGCTTGGCGTCGCTCAGCGCGTCGAGGCTGGCACGGATCGCGGCATAGGTCGCCGGCAGCCGCGTCGCCAGATAGGCCTTCACCGCCAGATCCTCGGCCATGTGCAGACGGCCGTCGCGCAACTCGGCGCGGTAGCGGTCGGACAGCGTCTTTGCCGCTTGCTTGAGTACCGCCAGCGGAACGTTTTCGAGCAGACGCTCGACACCTTGGCGAAGGGAGGCAGGCAACTCCATCTCAAGCGCCCCGCGGGACGAGAAGGATCACCGAAGCACCGGCAATGCAGAGCGCGGCACCGGCAAGATCCCAGCGGTCGGGGCGAACGCCTTCAACCAGCCACAGCCAGCCAAGCGACGCCACGATGTAGATGCCGCCATAGGCGGCGTAGGCGCGACCGGCGGCTGACGTGTCGACCAGCGCCAGCAGGAAGCCGAACAG
>NZ_RZPL01000531.1:0-4127 GCF_004022805.1 Mesorhizobium sp. M7A.F.Ca.CA.002.04.1.1
CTGATCCAGATGACCCCGCCGGTGCGTGCCGCGCGCCATCGCGATGGCGTCTGGCATGGCATTGCGCAAGGCATCGTCGATGTGCTCGGCTCCGACCACGCGCCGCACACGCTGGCCGAGAAGGCAAAGCCCTATCCGGCCTCACCGTCGGGGATGACCGGCGTGCAGACGCTGGTGCCGATCATGCTCGACCACGTCAATGCCGGCCGGCTGACCTTGCAGCGCTTTGTCGACCTGTCTAGCCACGGCCCGCAGCGGATCTTCGGCATGGCGAGAAAGGGCCGCATCGCTGCCGGCTACGAGGCCGACTTCACCATCGTCGATATGAAGCGGCGCCAGACCATCACCAATGCGCAGGCCGGCTCGAAAGCCGGCTGGACGCCTTATGACGGGAGAGAAGTGGTCGGCTGGCCGGTCGGCACCGTCATTCGCGGCCGCCGCGTGATGTGGGAAGGCGAGATCGCCACGCCAAGCCAGGGTAGGGCGGTGGAGTTTTCTGAGGCATTGCCCCGCTAGGCTCCCTACCCCCGTGGGTGGGAAGAGCCGCTCTCAATCCCCGGCGACGAAGAATGACCACTGTCCGCTAGGGGTGATACCGACGCGATAGAAAATATAGGCGCCGAACTGCTTCATGTCGTCGAAATCGCCAGCGGTGACGATCTTGAACAGTTCGACCCGCTGCTTGGCGTCCAGCTTGTCCAGCGGGAGGGCGAAGAAATACGGCCACACATAGAGCTCTTGTGGCGTGCCGGCATCGAGGTGGACGTAGCCGGCATCAAGCACCTCCTCCAGGATGGCCAGGATTTCCTGGCCGTCCGGGTCTCCCGAGAGGCCCTTGAGGAAGGCGACGGCATCGCCATCAATGTCGGTTAGGGACAATTGCGTTGTGTTGTCGCCCGTGCCGATCAACGGCCGCAACTTTTCGATATCGCCGCCCTTGCAGGCTTCGACGATCAAATCATGCATGCGCCGCACTGGTTCCGGCAGCTTGCCGAGATCGTAGATGACCTCGGGCACCGGCGTGTCCGGATCGACGCGTGGCCTGGTCACGCCGCCATCCGCCGGACTGTCCGGCTCGGCTTCGGCAGGAGCAGTCGGCTGGCTAGACGGCGGCGGCGTCCCGACCGGGTTGGGCATTGGCACGGTGCTTCCGGGGGGCGACATGTCGTCGGCCGGCGGCGTGACCGTCGGGGGGAGCTCTTCGCGCTTGATTTCGCTCAGCGCATAGGCGGGGCTGCTCGCGAGACACACAACCAGGGGAATCGCGGCACAGCAAGCGGCGAAAGAGATGCGAAGGACCAAGCCACGCGGCTTGCCTGACATCGAAAAACTCACTGCCCGTTTCTCCCTGCTTACGGGCATGACGCCCGAGCGGCATATTGCCGTCAAAGAACCGGACGTCGGTTCAGTGCCGCAGCCGTTCAGGTTCGAAGGCGCCAGCAATCACCTTTTCACGCATACGGTCGAGCAGGGCAAGGGCCGAGGTCTCGCCATTGGCACGCAACATCTCGCCGAAGGCTGTTTCGAGCGCTGCTTCGGCAATGATCTCGGGCTCTATCCCGGCGGAGAGACCTTCCGCCCAGGCCTCGCTGTGGCTTTCCACGGCGGTCAAGCGTTTTTCTTCCCTGACCAGCGCGTCGATGTCGTTGACACCATGTTCCATAAGCGAATGTCCACCCTTTCAAGCTGCGATCCATTGATGTGGATCAGGCCTGATCTGTTCATTTCACACCCAGGGACAATTAAGTATTTGTAAATACGACATTTTTTTGATCGTCTTTTACAAAGCCCGATTGCCTTGTGCGAAACTGCGTTCAGTTCGAGTCAAACTTAGCCGATTGGGGCGGCCTGCGGGGCGAAAACCTTCAGTTTGAGTTAATTCCGCTTTCGCGCGGTAGGGTTTCGTTAATACTGTTGCAGAAGTGCAACATGAGGATTGCACCAAGATATCGCCTGGCACAAGCCGATATATCGGCTGTACCCAGCAATGGTTCGGATAGTTGTCGATGAGCGAGTGCCTAAAGCGCGCTGCGTTTGAACGGATTCAGGCGAGGCGCTTTAGGTTTTCGTTTTTATGCGTGTCGTTCTCCCAAAACCGCAGCCACTTTTGGGCGACATGCATTAGTTGCCGTAACGCGAGGCGATGTCGCGAGACAGCGTCTCGCCTTCCTTCATGTAGCGGCTGATGGCTTCGGTCGCCGAGGGCGTGCACCTCGTATAGGTGCCGCCGAAGGAGCGGTAGCCGCGATTGAAGCTGGCAATGAAGCGGGCGCGCCGCTCGGCGTCCGGATTTTCCGAATCGAGCAGTTTTGTCATCTCGACACGCCACTGGTCGCCCTTTTCGCCGCACAGATTGCGCAGGAAATGCAGCGAGCCCAGAACCTCCGCCAGCCGCATCAACCCGGGCTCGAACGGCGACTCGGCGCTGAGCGCGGGCCGTATCGAAACGGTCGCGCCGACCGCAAGACACACGGCGAGGAGCATGGATGGACGATTCATAAGCCTTCTCTACCAGCTGCGTGGCTCTGCTAAACAGCATAAGTCTTTGTGGCGAAACAATTTGTGGCCCGCAAGTTGATTTCAGGACAGCAGTCCGGCGTTTCCGCCGGGGGCCAACAAGTCTTCGGCGACCGCGAATACCGAGCCTGCCAGCGGCAGCGCCGCCATCTCGCTGAGCGTATAGAAGGCCGCCGTCTCCGCATCGTCGCTGGCCACGGCCTCGCCGCCGGCATAGGCGGCGCCGAAGACTGTGAGGAGATAATCGACCGGGTGGCTGTCATCCCGGCCGTCGATGCGGATTTCCCGCAGCGGGCGATAATTTGTGGCACGCAAACCGGTTTCTTCCTGAAGTTCGCGCTCTGCCGCTGCCTCCAGCGTCTCACCAGGTTCGACCTTGCCGCCCGGAAAGGCATAGAGCCCTTGCGACGGTTGCCGGGCTCGCTTGACCAGAAGCACGGTGTCTGCCCGCACGACGGCGACCGAGACTGCCGGAAGTATTTTGCGCGCTTCGTTCATGGATTCCCAATCAGGCTGAAGGCCGGTCAGTTGTGGACCGGCCAGCGTGGACAAGTTTTAGCGGTTGCGCAACGCCGGTTCCATCGCCACTTTCAGAAGCCGAACCTTTCGAAGGGCACCAATCGACCATGTGCGGACGTTTCGCCTTGACCGCGACGCCGGATCAGACCGCTGCCTTTCTGGACGTGGCGGGGCTTGAGGATTTCCCGGCGCGCTACAACATCGCCCCGACGCAGCCGATCCTGATGGCGGTCGCCGGCCCTCCGCAGGCGCCGGGCTCCAATCTGCCGGACCGGCAGCCAATGCTGGTGCGCTGGGGGCTGATCCCGACCTGGGTGAAGGATACACGCGAGTTTCCGCTGCTGTTCAACGCGCGCTCCGAAGGGGCTGCCGAAAAGGCGTCGTTCAAGGCCGCCATGCGCCATCGCCGCGCTTTGGTGCCGGCGTCCGGCTTTTATGAATGGCGGCAAACCGGTGGCAAGAAGGGGCAGCCTTACTGGATACGCCCCAGGCATGGCGGGTTGGTTGCCTTCGCCGGGCTGATCGAGACCTATGCCGAGCCGGGCGGTTCGGAAATGGACACCGGCGCCATCCTGACCATCAACGCCAATGCCGACATCGCGCATATCCACGACCGCATGCCGGTGGTGATCGACCCCAGGGATTTCGCCCGTTGGCTGGATTGCCGCACGCTCGAACCGCGTGATGTCGCCGATCTGTTGCGGCCGGCTCAGCTCGATTTCTTCGAGGCAATTCCGGTCTCCGACCTCGTCAACAAGGTCGCCAACACCGGACCGGAGATTCAGGAGCGGGGCGAGATCGGGCCGGAGCCCGAGAAGGTCAAGCGCCAGAAGTCCGGCGCGGACGACAGTCAGATGACGTTGTTCTAGCAGAGGGCGCGCGCGTCGGCGCCTTCATTTCTGGCGCCATTGGCGCCGGCCGCCCACCCCTTCAGGCAGCGCGGGGCGAAACGATCTTCTGCGCCGGCTTTTTCTTCTTGGCGGTATGGAGAAGGGCGGCGACGATCGCGGCCGGGCCGATTGCGCGATAGTGGTTGGCCAGCGCCGGCTGCTTGGCGCGGTTGGCTTCCTGCTTGGTTCGGGGCATGTCTC
>NZ_RZPL01000532.1:0-4120 GCF_004022805.1 Mesorhizobium sp. M7A.F.Ca.CA.002.04.1.1
CGCCCGCGCTTCCTTCGTCATGGACCATGGCCGGTTCGGCCCGCAGGGCGCGCTTGGCGGCAAGGACGGCGCCGTCAACACGGTGACCGTCTTCCGCAACGGCGAGGAACACGTGCCGCCGCATTTGTCCAAAGAACAGGACATTGCGCTCAAGGCCGGCGACCGCGTGCGCGTCGGCACGCCGGGCGGCGGCGGCTATGGCGATCCGCTGCAGCGCGATGCCGATCTTGTGCTGCGCGACGTGGCGCTGGGGTACTACACATCAGAGGAAGCCACCGAAAAGTTTGGCGTTGTCCTCTCGGCCGGGGAGTTGGCCATCGACCGGACGGCCACCGACAAGCAGCGCGTCGGCTAACACATCACCGATCGCTCGCCTGGTCTGCTCGCCGCGCCGTGATCGCCGCAGCGCATGTCGTTTCCGTCTCCGCCGCGCGCCTGGAAGACCGTAGACTTCCCGCTTTCAACGGGGATCTCGAACATGCGTCTTTTCGGTCGTTTCGTGCTTGCCGCTTCCGTCGCCCTCACCCTTGCCACTGGTGCCGCCTCCGCCCAGGACAAAAAACTCAGGATCGGTACCGAGGGCGCCTATCCGCCCTTCAACTACGCCAGTGCCGACGGCACGCTGGGCGGCTTCGACATCGAGCTGGGGAAGGCGCTGTGTGCTGAGATGAAGGCCGAGTGTGAGTTCAGCGTGCAGGATTTCGATGGCTCGATCCCGGCGCTGCAGGCCGGCAAGTTCGACGCGATCATCAACATCACCATCACACCCGAGCGGGCCGAGAAGGTCGAGTTCACCCACAAATACTACCAGACGCCGCCGGCTATCGCCGTGCCCAAGGATTCGACCATCGCGGGCACGTCGCCCGATGATCTGAAAGGCAAGGCGCTCGGCGTGCAGACCGCGACCATCCACCAGAAATTCGCCGACCAGAAATATGCAGGCTCGACGGTCAAAGCCTATCCGACGGGCGACGATGCCCGCACCGACATGGCCAATGGCCGCCTCGACGCGATGATGGACGGCTCGATCATCCTGACCGAGTGGTTGAAGAAGCCAGACGGCGCCTGCTGCAAGCTGCTCGGCACGCTGACCGCCGATCCGGCCATTCACGGCCCTGGCGTCGGCATCGCGCTGCAAAAGGGCAATAAGGAACTGGCCGACAAGCTCAATGCGGCCATCGACGCGCTGCGCGCCAATGGCAAGTACAAGGAAATCAACGACAAGTACTTCTCCTTCGACGTCTACGGCAGCTGAGACGACAACATGCCTTCCGGCAGCGCCGGCTGGCGCTGCCGTTTTTCTTGAATGATGGAGACTTCCTTGGCTGAGCGGCGTTCCCCTTTCTACAGCAGCATCGTCGGGCTGGGCGCGACCATGGGTCGTGTCGGGGGCGATTTCATCTCCGCTAAAACCTATTCCGGCATTGCCGACGAGCATCTGAACACCCGCAAAAATGTCGGCGTGCAGGATCTCAGCACCATGGGCAAGATGGACATCAAGGGGCCGGACGCCGAGGCGCTGGTCAACCATGTCATCGTCAATAATGCCGCTGCCATGAAACCGGGCCAGGTCCGCTATTCCACGGTCTGCCGCGAGGATGGCGGCATCATGGACGACCTCACCGTGTTTCGGTTGGGTCCGGAGCACTTCATGCTGGTAACCGGCTCGGTCAACCGCCTGAAGATGCTGCCCTGGCTGTTGCATCACGCGCAGGGTCGCAAGGCCTATGTCACCGACATAACCGCAGCCATCGCCTTCCCGACCATCCAGGGCCCGCGCTCGCGCGAACTGTTGAAGGCGATGATCTCGGATGCCGATCTGGACGGGCTGAAACGCTGGTCGTTCACGTCAGGCCACATCAACGGCACGCGGGTGCTGATCTCGCGCACCGGGGTCACCGGCGAGCTCGGCTTCGAGCTGTTCGTGCCGGCCGACGAGGCCGCTTCGGTCTGGGACGCGCTGATGCGGACCGGCCGGGACTTTGGCCTGAAACCCTATGGCGTGCTGGCAATGTTCACGCTGGGCCTGGAAAAGGCCTATCCGGCGCACGGCATCGACATGGACGAGAGCCGCACCCCGTTCCATGTCGGCCTCGACCGCTGGATCAAGTTCGACAAGGGCGATTTCGTCGGCCGGCAAGCGTTGCTCAAGGTCCGCGACAAGGGCCTCGACGAGCAATGGGTCGGCCTGATCCTCGACGGCGACACGCCGGCCGCCACCGATGCCAGGGTCCTGGCCGATGGCGAGGACGCCGGCATCGTCACCTACAGCGATCACGGCTATTCCCTGGGCAAGGTGCTGGCCACGGCGCACCTGCGGCTGCCTTTCACCGCGATTGGCACCGAACTCAGCATAGACATCGATGGCAGGCCGAGCCGGGCGGTCGTGGCGCCGATACCGTTCTTCGATCCCGAGGGGGGGAGGTTGCGCGGCTAACTGGGCTTACCCTGGAAATCATTTTGGTCTCTCCTCAATGGTTATGATATTGTCTCGAAATGAAGTCTCCTAGCTCACGAGCCAGCCGTTCAGCCAAGACCGGCCAGTTCGTGCTGACCAGCGAGCGCGGCGAGAAAATCAGCGCCGTGGAAGGCATGACCTTATCGCCTCGCATGGCGAAATTACTCGCCCTAGGCGTACGACACGGACTGTCCGGTGATGAGCGGCGTTCGCTCATCAAGGAAGAAATCCGCAAGAAGAAATAGACGTTGGTCTACGCCGCTGAGTTCGATCCGCTGTGCTACCCCGGCACGACGGTGCTCATTAACCTGTTGGACATCCGCGACCAGGCTGAGCTTGATGAAGTCGAGCTCGCGCTGTTCCTGACTCGCGCTGACGAGCCATTGCCGGCAGGCGAACTCGACTACCGTCACTATCTCGGCCTGCACCGGCACCTGTTCCAGGATGTGTGGCTGGGCCGGTCAGCCGCGCACCATCCGCATCGGCAAGGCCGGCAATTGGTTCTGCTATCCCGAACACATCGCCACCGAGATGGCGCGGGTCTTTCGCGAACTCGGCAATCCCGACCGCTTAGCTCATCTCGACGGCACCAGCTTTGCGAAGCATCTGGCGCACATCGTCGCGGAGATCAACGCCGTGCATCCGTTTCGCGAAGGCAACGGCCGAACCCAGCTCACCTTCCTTGCGATGCTCGCCGAGCACGCGGGCCTGACATTCAATGACGACATCCTTGACGGGATCGCGTCATTCAAGCCATGATCGACAGTTTCAGCGGTTCAGAAGCGTCATTGCAAGCACTGATAGAAGATATCATCGCCTAGTTCGTCGGCCTAACAATCACCCCCGTCTATCCAGCCTCGCCACCAACCGATCCCCCACCCATTGGATGCCGCAGACCAGGATGATCAGCACGATGACCACTGCGATCATCACCGACGTCTCAAAACGCTGGTAGCCGTAGCGGATGGCGAGGTCGCCGAGGCCGCCGGCGCCGATCGCGCCGGCCATGGCTGACGCACCGATCAGCGTCACCAGCGTCACCGTGAAGCCGGCGACGATGCCGGGCAGGGCTTCTGGCACCAGCACCTCGCGGATGATCGTCCAGCGGTTGCCGCCCATGGCGCGCGCCGCCTCGATCAGCCCGCGATCGACTTCGCGCAGCGACACTTCGGCGATGCGCGCATAATAGGGCGTGGCGGCGATCGACAGCGGCACGATGGCTGCCCATGTGCCGATCGAGGTGCCGACGATCAGCCGCGTCACCGGGATCAGCGCCACCAGAAGGATGATGAAGGGCACCGAGCGGAAACCGTTGATGATGGCGCCGAGCGCCCGGTTCACCCAAAGGCTTTCGGCAATGCCGCCGCGTTCGGTAGCAATCAGCGCCAGGCCGAGCGGCAGGCCGAAGACCAGCGAGATGAGGCCGGAGGCGGCCGTCATCAGCACCGTCTCCCAGATCGAACGCAGCAGAAGTTCAAACAGGATTGGCGACATGGCCAAGCACCTCCACCCGCGCCTGGCGAGCCTTCAGGAATGTGATGATGTCAGCAAGATGATTTGCATCGCTGCCGGGAACCGAAAGGAACAGCGTGCCGACCGGCTGCTGCTGGATATGGTCGATGCCGCCATGGACGAGGCGGAAGGCGCCCGGAACCGCAATCG
>NZ_RZPL01000533.1:0-4114 GCF_004022805.1 Mesorhizobium sp. M7A.F.Ca.CA.002.04.1.1
AGCATCGCCCCGGCACTCAGCGCGGCAAGCACGCGAGGCCACCGCCACGACAGCAAAGGCTGCAGCTCGTCGCCGAAGGCGAAGGTCCAGCCATGCGGACCCGGTTCATGGAGCAGGGCCAGCCCGAGCAGCAGAAGCAGAGCCAGGCCGAGTGCCATGAGAACAAGGCCGGGCCGGCTTGCGCGCGGCAGGCGCACGGCCATCAAGGTCGGGGCTTCCGAGCCAAGCGCAAGGCGCGGCAGCAGCCAGAGCAGCAGCGGCGCACCGAGAAGTGCTGTGATCGCTCCGGTCGGCAGCAGGTCGCCTTGCGGCCCGGTGGCGATCTGCACGCCTTGATCGGCGGCCCACAGCAACGCGCCGCCGATCAGCGGCGCCATCACCAGTTGTTGGCCAAGCCGCCGGCCACCGCCGATGCGCGCGAGCGTCGCCGCGGCCAGGCCGACGAAGCCGATGACGCCGACAGCGGCAACGACAAACGCGATCAGCGCGACGGCGGCCGCCAGTCCGGCGAAGCGATAGGCGCCGAGCGGCACGCCAAGGCTGCGCGCGCCTTCATCGTCGAGGCCAAGCAGGGTCAGGGGCCGCACCATGAAGAAGATCGCAAGCGCAGCAGTGCCGATGCGGGGCAAAAGCCACAGCGTCGTCGACCAATCCTGCTGGCCGAGCGAACCGGCGCCCCAGATGAACAGGCTGGCCAGCCATTCATGCCGCAGCACGATGAGAGCGGCACCGATGGCGCCGGCATAGAGGCTGACCACAAGCCCCGCCAGCACCACCGAAAGCGGCGACAGGCCCTTGTGCCAGGACAGAGCGATGACGGCGGCAAGGGCCATAAATGCGCCGGCCAGCGCCACCCATTCGCGGCCGAAGGCAAGCAGGGACGGTGACAGAAGCGTCGCCAGTGCCAGCGCCAGATAGGCGCCGGCCGAGACGCCAACGGTTTCAGGCGAGGCGAGCGGGTTGCGCAGAACCTGCTGCAGGACAGTTCCGGCAAGCCCGAGCGCCGCACCGCACAAAAGGCTGATCGCAAGACGGGGCAGGAAGGCATAGTGGACGAGCACCTGCCGCATGTCAGCGATGTCGGGAGCGGCGAGCGATTGGAGCCAGAGCGCCGATGGCAGTTGCACGGTGAGGTTCGAGACGGTTGCCGCTGCCGCAGCCGCGAGCAGCACCGCGCAAAGCAGGATCGCGCCTACCGGCTGATTGCTGGAAAAGCTCCACACGGGGGCCCGGCCGGCCGACGCAGGCTTCCCCCTTTGGGCAATGGCAGCATCCTCAGCCATGGGCGGCCTCCGCGGTCATCGCCGATGCCAGGACCCGAGCAAAACGGCTCGCGGATGGAAGCGCGCCAAACATCAGGACGGCAGGAAGGCGCATGATCGAGCGGTTGCGCACGAAGGGCATGGCATTCCAGACCGGACTTTCGGTCAGCGTGCCGCCGGCGCCCTCAGGCAAGGGTTCGAGATAGGCGAGGCGCGCATCGCTGGATGTCGCCAGCCCGTCGATGCCGACGGTCGAAAACCCCCAATAGTTGGTCTCGGCCGTCCACGCGTTGCTGAGCCCGATGCGGTCGAACACCTCCTGAAACAGGCTCTTTGCGCCGTAGACGCGCACATTGCGGGGGTCCAGGAAGCTGACGACATAGATCGGCCGTGCCGAAAGCGGCGCCAGTTGCTGGCGAACCTCCAAAAGATACGCGTCTGTCGCCGCGATCAGCGCCTCGCCTTCGCTTTCCTTGCCGACAAGCCCGGCGAGCTGGCGCGTCGCCTCGAGCGCGCGCCGATAGGGTTGCCCGGCCTCGGTATAGAGCCCGATCGTCGTCACTGGAGCCACGCGTTCGAGCAGCGGCTTGATGCCCTCGAGATACGGCATGGACAGGATGATGTCGGGCCTGAGCTGCTGCAGGAATTCGAGATTGGGCTCGAGCAGCGTGCCGAGATCGGCGACGTCGGGCGGCAGCCGCGGCTCGACCACCCATTTCTCCCAGACCTCCCGATCGGCAATGGCGACCGGGCTGACACCGAGCATGAGCAAGGTCTCGGTCAACCCGTCATCCAGGCAGACGATGCGCAACGGACGGGCTTCAGCCGTGGAGGACCTCATGCCGGCGAACGGCAGCGAAAAAAGCCCGAGCGCCTGGCGCCGGGTCATTCGGCTGCGCAAATGATCGGGCGCGGCTCTCGACTGGGGCTCTTGGTCTCTCTGCAATGCGGCCGGCCCTGCTTTTCGGGGGTTGGTCTCCAGTGACCACTGCCCGGTGACTATGAAACATGAGTATACTAGTCAACATTTAAGATGCCTGCCCAGTCAACTTTCACGCAACCGCATGCCAAGCGCAGACGCCCACTGGCCGCAAGGCGATTCGCCCGTACAACAACCCTGTGCGACGTCACCGTCCGAATCACGGTTTGCGAAGCCCAATCCGCGCCCCGCATCATTTTTCCTCCACGAATGCATTCCATGATAGAGGGAGCTACGGTCGCCTTTGGGCAGCCGTTTCCTGGATTGCCTGAGAGACCAAAGACGGCCAAGAACCAAAAGCCGGCAGCAAGCCGCCACCTGAAGACGTCAAGGACCGGTCGAACGCATCAAGGCAGCGTGATCGGGTTGCACTCGGCAAGGCTTGATGATTTGTTGCCGCTATACGGAGAACGAATGATGCGAGAGCCTGCCGGTCAAGACGAATACGGGTCGACGAACCCTTTCGATCCGGACGACCTGCCAACCTTGAACGCAATCGGCCCGAGCATGGGAAGCGGCAATGATTTCGAGAGATATGCCGTTGCCGTGATCATCGTGTTCGGTGCGCTGATCATCGGCGGGCTGATGGCCGCATCGATGGTCTTCGGGCACCGCAACGGCTTCCTCTTCGCGCTTGGCGGCGCCACATCCGCCTGGATCTCCGGAAATGCGCTGCTGCTCGACCGGCCGCGCATCTATGCGCTGTTCGTCGGCATTGCCGCCTTGATGCTGGTTGCGTCCACCCTCACGCTGGTCTTGTGACGGTCAAGTCGGTGTGAGCCGATCCACTTGAGCAGCGGGCGATCAACCCGAATCGCCACGCTGCTCCAAGCTTTTCCTCCGAGCTGTCAGTATCCGAGCGCCTCGCCAGAGGCCGCGCGGCTGTCGATGGCGCCGTTGTAGCGCGCGCCGCCGCCTTTCTCGATTTCCGCCAGGCTCTTGCCGCCGACCAGGATGCCGGCGGCCTGACCCCAGGTCTGGTCGGCGAGATCGAGGTGATATCCCATGCCGGCCAGCAGCTTTTCTGTGTCCGGCGACAGGCCGAACGGCTCGACATACACCTTGTCGGGCAGCCATTGATGGTGGATGCGCGGCGCGTCGATCGCCTCCTGGATGTTCATGCCGTGGTCGATGACATTGACGATCGCTTCCAGCGTGATGGTGATGATGCGCGAACCACCGGGGCTGCCGATGACCATGAACGGCTTGCCGTCCTTGGCGACCACGGTCGGGCTCATCGACGACAGCGGCGTCTTCTTCGGCTGGATGGCGTTGGCCTCCCCCTGGACCAGGCCATAGAGGTTGGGCACGCCGGGTTTCTGGGTGAAATCGTCCATTTCGTTGTTGAGCAGGATGCCGGTGCCGTCGGCGACGACGCCGGCTCCAAAGGAACCGTTCAACGTGTAGGTGACCGCGACCGCATTGCCCGCATCGTCGATGATCGAATAATGCGTCGTCTCCTTGCTCTCGCCAAAGCCCTTCGGCATCAAATCCTGCGACACGCCGGCCCGGAACGGGTCGATCTTGTCGCGGATATCCTTGGCATAGGCCTTATCAAGCAGTTTCGAGACCGGGTTATCGACGAAATCAGGATCGCCAAGCGCTGAATTGCGGTCGACATAGGCGTAGCGCATCGCCTCGACCATGACGTGGACCGTCTCGGCGGAACCTGCGCCGAGATAGGACAGCGGGTAGCCCTCCAGCACGTTGAGGATTTCGCAGATGATGATGCCGCCGGAGCTGGGCGGCGGCGAGGAGGTGATCTCGTAGCCGCGATAGGTACAGGTCACGGGCTTGAGCTCACGCACCGCATATTGCTCGAAATCCGGCTTGGCGAGAATGCCGCCCTTGGCGCCGCTCGCCTTGATGATGG
>NZ_RZPL01000534.1:0-4105 GCF_004022805.1 Mesorhizobium sp. M7A.F.Ca.CA.002.04.1.1
GATAAGTTGCTGCCCGGCGAGGTCGTTTCAGCGCATCTCGACTGGTGGGTCGGCAAGACAATGCGGAACGGAAATGATCGCAGGCGTAAAGGACGGCTTTCGGGGCCGGAAGCTTCAGGCCTGGAACCGGACCCCAGTTTGGCGCAAGCATCGTGGCCTCCGCCCGGTCAGGCATTCACCGGCTCGCGAAATGCCAATTGATTCTGCTTAACCGGGCATACCTAAACGGCCACTTGCGTTCCGATCTCGACCACACGTCCGGTCGGGATCTGGAAATACTCCGTCGCGTCGGCGGCCGTGCGCGCCAAGCCGATGAACAGCTTGTCCTGCCACACCGGCATGCCGGAGTTGGGTGACGCCTTGAGCGAGCGACGCGACAGGAAGAAGGACGTCGTCATGATGTCGAACTTCCAACCCTGCTTGCGGCAGATCGCCAGCGCACGCGGGATGTTAGGCTGTTCCATGTAGCCGAAGGTCAGTGTCACCCGCATGAACAGCTCATTGATCGTTTCCATCTTGATCCGCTCGCTGTCGGGCACCACGGGCTGCTGCGCCGTCACCACAGAGAGGATGACGTTCTGTTCGTGCAGCGCCTTGTAGTGCTTCAGGCTGTGCATCAACGCGGTCGGCGCACTGGCGGGATCGCTGGTCAGGAACACGGCCGTACCGGACACCAGCTGCGGTTTCTTCTTCAACAGATTGCCCGCAAGGAAATCGAGCGGAATCTGGTTCCTGCGCGTCTTGTCAAATAGATACCTGCTGCCTCTTATCCAAGTCCACATGGTCATCACGATCACTGCGGCAATGGCAAGCGAGGCCCAGCCGCCTTCGAATACCTTGACGATGTTAGCTGCAAAGAAGCCGGTATCGATGAAGACGAACACCGCCATTAAGGCTATCGCGACGCCGAGCGGCCATTTCCAGATGCGCGTCATCACAACAAAAAGCAGTATGTTCGTCACCAGCATATTGCCGGTCACCGAAATACCGTAGGCCGAGGCCAGCCGGCTGGATTCGCCGAAGCCGACCACCAGCAGCATCACCACCAGCGCCAGCATCAGGTTGATGCGCGGCAGATAGATCTGGCCCGACTGTTTTTCCGACGTGTGCTGGATGACGAAACGCGGCAGCATGTTGAGCTGTACCGCTTGCCTGGTCAGCGAAAAGGCGCCGGAGATCACCGCCTGGCAGGCGATCACGGTCGCCGCCGTGGCAAGCACGACCATCGGAATAAGCGTCCAGCCCTGGTTCATCTCGAAGAACGGATGACCGACAACGCCGCCATTTGCCAGCACGAAGGCGCCTTGCCCGACATAATTGAGCAACAGACAAGGGAACACGATCGCCAGCCAGGCGAGCACGATCGGCTTGCGGCCGAAATGGCCGAGGTCGGCGTAGAGCGCCTCGGCTCCGGTGACGGCGAGGAAGACTGCACCAACCGTAACGAAGGCGACGTCAGGCGAGTTGACCAGGAACGACACGATGTAATGCGGGCTGATTGCCAGCAGGATTTCCGGGTCGTCCATGATGTGGTTGAGCCCGGAAAGGCCGATGGCCAGGAACCACAGCGCGGTAACGGGTCCGAACACCAATCCTACGCCGCCGGTGCCAAACCGCTGTACCGCAAACACGATCGCCAGGATGGCCAGTGTCAGCGGCACCACATAGGGCTGGAACGTCGGCGTGACGACATTCATACCTTCGACCGCCGACAGTACCGAGATTGCCGGCGTAATGACGGCGTCGCCAAAAAAAAGCGCCGCGCCGACGATGCCGATGCCGATGCCGATGCCGAGGATCACCGCAGAGCAGGTCGGGAAACTGTTGCGCGCCAGCGCCATAAGCGACAGCACTCCGCCCTCGCCTCGATTGTCGGCGCGGAGCACGAACATGATGTATTTGATCGTCACGGTGATCGTCAGGGACCAGATGATCAGCGAGAGTACGCCGAGGATGTCGCCACGGCTGGCGACGTTGCCACCCGCTGATGCATGCAACGCCTCGCGAAATGCATAGATCGGGCTGGTGCCTATATCGCCATAAACGACACCTAGTGCGCCCAACATCAGCGCCTTGGTGCTGTGCTGCTCGACCTCAGAATGGCTCGATTGTTCGACAGGTTCTGCCTCGTTACCAGCATTGGTAAGGGCCATGGACGACACTCCGATAAGCGCGCGGTGCTCTACGCTTGCTGCACTGCAATATCAAGTTCCGTCACGTAATGTCTGCCGTCTCGCCTGTCGTTGCTCGCCTTGGTAGACTCGCCAGCCCGCAGCCCTACCGAGCAGCAATAGCGCCCCGGCAGAACCCTCAATCGCCCAGATCAATGAATGGTTATCGCCCACAGTGCCCCCCCGCGATGCGGCCGATGGCGACCAGGGTGTCGTGGGCGCACAAGGATGGCGCTTTCCTGATGACGCCGTGCTCCAGGTGTGATCGCACCGTTGCTGCGCAAGCCATTTACTTGCTCGTCCCAGCGAGGACCGTGGCCAACTGGAACGCAGGGCCACGCCGCTCACCGGCCGCACTTTGCGGCGCAGATAACGATTCGATCTCCGCGGCGAGATTCTGGTTGAAGAAGCCACCAAGCTTGTCGAAGGACACACGGTCGTAATATCGACATGCCAGTATCCGCAACCCAGAAAAGCTCCTTGGGCTCCGCTGCGCGCGCCACGAACAACCCGATCTTCTCTGCGAAGAGGACGCCGTAATCCTTCAGGTTGAAGCCAAACCGGGGGGCGGCCGTGACGTATGGGCGAAGGGCTAGGAGGCGGGTTCGGTGAGGAACGGCATTGATGTCCACGCCGTCTCCTGGAAAGACAGAGGAATGCGGTGTCACCGACTGGCGCCGGAGGTTGATCCGGTGATTAGGAGGAGCACTCGTTGTCGGATTCTCGACGATGTCGGACATCTGACACAACGCTGCCAGAGCGATCACGTTGTTCCGAAACGATTTTCCCAGTTGGCACGACAATTGCGGTCCTATGCGCAAAAGCACTGCGATGCCGCACCGACTGGAAGAACTCATCAATGATCACGCTTTTCGAACATGTGGGCGCCGCTACCAACACTAAGCGTTCCCGATCAAACGGAAGCCTCTATCCCTTCTTTCTGAAGGCTGTCCGGACATGAACGCATTTGATGTCCGTCCAACGCTGGATGCTCCCGACGACGATCTCTATCTTTGGCTTGAAGATGTGGAAGGCGAGCGGGCACTTGCCTGGGCCGCCGGCCAGTCGGCAAAGACCCTGAAGCACTTCAGTGGAACGCAGTTCGAGCGCGACCGCGCGACTCTGAAGGCAGGCCTGTTCCCTAAGCGGCGTCGCATCTCCCCCGGCCGAGTCGCATGGCTTGAATCCGATATCAGGGCTTGGATGGAAACTAGATCTGAGAGCCGCACCGCATGAATGTAGCCTCCCAATATCTTCTCCCGTCTGTGGCGCATCACGAAGCCGGGCACGCGGTGGCCGCCATCGTTTTGCACCGTCAGATGTTCGACGACGACCGTGAACTCCCTGCTTTCTCAAGTGTTAGTATTTACCCCGACGTCGGTGACGGAGAGTGCGGTGGTGTTGTCGAAGGCGCGGTTTTTTATTCAGCGCAAGGATTCACCTCGAAGCGAAAGCCGATTTTCGAGGACGATATGGATCGATGTTTGGAACGCGATGATGCGATCCGGGAGATAGTTGCGTGTCTGGCAGGTCCTTTTGCAGAATCCGCATTCGAAGGCTATCTGGACCCGCGCGATATGGCGATGAATGCGTCCGATGGGAATGAGGGGAGCAGCGACTACGCGGATGCCAAGCGAATCTATGGTGAGTTGCGGTTCCTGATGCCGCGCCGCCCCGATTGGGGGCGGATCGAAGATTGCACGGCCCGGCTAGTACTCGATCACTGGTCGGCCATCGAAGCATTGGCCGCGCATTTGCTGGTCAAGCATGCTCTCCAATTCGATGAGGCTCTGACGATTGTTGCGCCGCATCTTCCGCCCATGCCAGCAGCTACGCCGCCAGAGCGTCATCCGCAGCCTGCTTGATCAGCCATTCGATGTGATTTGACCACATCTGCAACACCTCGCGCTTCTCCTTGACGTTGCTATAGAGAT
>NZ_RZPL01000535.1:0-4105 GCF_004022805.1 Mesorhizobium sp. M7A.F.Ca.CA.002.04.1.1
GGCATAGAAGGCGCCGGGCGTTTCCGCCGCGATCTTCTCGGCCATGTCCTGGTAATATTCGGCATGGCCCTTGCCGACATCGGAGCGCGTCATGCGCACTTCGGCGCCGAGCGCGCGCAGGTGCTGGATCTTTTCGCGCGACATCTTGTCGGGCACCACCAGCACGATGCGATAGCCCTTGGGGATGCCGACCTGGGCAAGGCCAAGCCCGGTGTTGCCGGCCGTCGCCTCGACAATGGTGCCGCCGCGCTTGAGCTTGCCCTGCTTTTCAGCCGCGGCGATCATCGACAGCGCGATGCGGTCCTTGATCGAGCCGCCGGGATTCTGGCTTTCGAGCTTGATGAACAGCCGGCATTTGCCGGTGTCGAACTTGGTCAGCTCGACCACCGGCGTCTGGCCGATCAGGTCGAGCACCGACTTGTAGGGCGGACGCAGGCGGGACAATTCGGCTTCCGAGGGGGCACTGTCCAGTGTGGCGATCTCATGCTCGCTCATATCGATGCTCCATGACCAAGCGACCGCCTCTGGGCAGGGCGGCAGCGTAGCCTCTTTTCCAGCCCTTTGCAGTCGGAAAGAAGATAGATCGTGCCAATCAACCGGCCAGATGCGGAATGAAATTCCGGTTTGTGCCTCAAGGGCTTGGAGGGTGTGTTGAGATTCAGGTCAGGCCGAGCCGAAAATGGCAGATTCCGAGAACCGGAGCAGAGCGTACTTTTGGGTACGTGAGCACCGGAAGCCACAGGAAGCCGCATTTGCAGGCCGGCATCACCTGAATATCGACACAGCCTACCCCAGCAGCTGCTTGCTCAGCCTCGCACACTGCACGCGGATATCGGGGATGGCGTCGATCTCGAAGAAGGTGCCGCGCGTCAGCGGGCCGACGGCGAGGATCTTGGCCGAAACGGTTCCGTCGCCGGCGATGATCTCGCATTTGGTCGATACGTCGAGGCCGATGCGCAGCGGATCCGGCCTTGCCAGGCCGCGGTCGACCAGCGAGCGCACGACGCTGTTCGACGAGGTCGAGATGTCCCTGACGATGCCAGAGCAATCGTAGATGCGGGCAACCTCGAAGGTCTCGAGACGCTGCGTGTGACGCGACTGGACCTGGACGGTGAATTCGCCGTTGCGCGCAATGTCGACGACGCGGCCGGCGACCAGGCGGATGCGGCCGGATTGCACGGCCTCGGTGACACGGGCGTAGACCTCGGGCGCCATGCGATGGCGGTGGATGTCCCACCAGGCCTTGGTGTGCTCGACGAAGCGGCGTTTGGCGGAAGCCGGCCAGTTCTGCCAGATCTTCTGGTTGAACGGCCGCAGCCCGTCGACGACGTCACGCCAGTCGATGCCGGCCTTCTGGTTTTCCTTGATCAGGTCGCGGAACCAGCCGACGAAATAGGAGAGCTGCGTGCCGAGCGGAATGTCGGCGACGTCGAGCTTGATCGGATTGCCCTTGCGATGCGGCGAGGGCAGCAGGCCGCGCCTGGACACAGCTATGATGTCGCCGCGATGGCCGCGTTGCTCCAGCGCCAGGAAAGCATCGACCATGCTGAGGCCGGTGCCCAGCACCATGACGCCGGCGCCGGGCGGAAGTGCTGTGTCGGCTTCCGATCCCATCCTGATGGCATGGCCTTGCGCCGGCTCCTCGTCGTGGCCGGTGGCCAGCACGGCGAGATGCGCAACGACGCTGGTGCCGTTGGCCAGCGCCACTTCGACGCCGGAGGCGGTGGGCGTGATCGAGAGGCTTTCCTCGCGGATCAGCCGAAGCCGACCGCTCTGCTTTTCCCGCGCTTCCAGATCGACCAGCAACTCGCCGAGATAGCGGGCATAGATGCTGCGTGGCGCATAGAAGGGCGCCTCCTCAGCCGTTGCCAGGCCGCGTTCCTGAAGCCAGCGCCAGAAATTGCCGGGATCGTCGGCATAGGCGCTCATGCCGGCGGCGCTGACATTCAGTACATGCGCCGACAGCAGCGTCGAATAGGCGATGCCCTGGCCGAAATGCGGGCGCCTTTCGATCAGCGTGACGCGCAGGTCGGGATTGGGCGACTTCAGGAGATGCGCGGCCAGCACGACGCCGCTGGCGCCGCCACCGACAATGATGATGGAGTTGGCGCGCCCGGTCATAGGCATGCCTTCGCTCTGCGCAGCGCCAGTGTCAGGCCTGGACCTTCACCGCGACCGGCAGATCGCCGATGCCGACCGACAGGTCGTCGAGAGAGATATCGCGCATTTCGGCGAGGCTGCGCTGATCGAGCACCTCGGCGATCGCCTGCCGGACCTCGAGCATCAGATGTCGGACTTGGCATCTCGCCTCGTTGCAATCTTCACAGCGCTGGTACTGGGTGCGGCTGGCGCAGGGGATCGGCGCCAGCGGACCGTCGAGGACGCGCACCACATGGCCGACCTTGATCTCGTCGGCGGGGCGCGCCAGGCGATAGCCGCCATCCTTGCCCTTGCGGCTCTGGACGAAGCCGGCATTGCGCAACTCGCCCAGGATGGCGTCGAGAAATTTCTTCGGGATGTTGTTGCCGGTGGCGACGTCGTTGACGAAGGCGAGCTGCCCGGCCGGCAATCGCGCGAGGTGGACAAGCGCCTTGAGGCCGTACTTACCTTTTTTGGTGAGCATGAGATCAAATTTTCTCTGGCATGCGACGGCATGGAACCATCGGTTGCAAAACGCCTGGCGTGCGTTGCCGCCGCGTCCAAGCCCGCATGACACATAAATTCTAGTGACATGATGTACAAGCCGAGAACTTCTGATTTTGCTTCGTTTTCAAGCCGCGCGGGCCATTTTGACTAGCCTTTGTGCCCACAGGGACACAAAAGCGCACGAGTTTGGGGGCGCGATCATCGCGATATGGTGACTGCTCATCGTCGCCTCCAATCTCAATGTCGATAAGATTACTATACTTACCCTCGAACACGCGGAATGGGTTGTCAAATCGGCGGTTATTTGAGGCATGAATTTGCCTGGAAGAGGCCGGAAGCGGGAATTCTAGTTCGCGGTGGGCGTAGGCGGAGCCATCACCGCAGTTCAGGAGGTTAAAGGTCGGTGGAACAGAGGGGGGCGCTGGCCCGCCGGCGTCGAAAGGCCTGCCCTGTGGCGACACTCTGCCCCACCGCAACCACCCTATCCGCCTCACCACCTCACCATCGACAGCTTTTTTCTAACAAGCCCGCCTTGGTTGGAAGGATTTAACTCTACAAGAACCATAGAATTAGCTGACTATTATGAAGCATTCCGGTTTTTCTCTTTTCAGGAGCCCTTCATGTCCACCATTTCGCGACGCATTCTTCTGCTCTCGTCGGCGGCACTTGCCGGTGCGGCCTTCCTCGGCCCGGCCCTTGCCAACGACCTCAAGATCACCATCGGCTACCAGACGGTGGTCGAACCCTCGAAAGTGCCGCAGGCCGACGGCGCCTATGAAAAGGCGACGAAGGCCACCATTGATTGGCGCAAATTCGATTCCGGCGCCGATGTCATCGCCGCGGTCGCTTCCGGTTCGGTCGATATCGGCTATGTCGGCTCGAGTCCGCTGGCGGCGGCGGCGAGCCGCGAGTTGCCGATCCAGACCATCTTCATCGTCGGCCTGATCGGCGAATCCGAGGCGCTGGTGGCACGCAACGGCGCCGGCATCGAGAAAATCGCCGATCTCGCCGGCAAGAAGGTCGCCGTGCCGTTCGTCTCGACGACGCATTACAGCCTGCTCGCAGCACTGAAGCATGAGGGCGTCGATCCGAAGTCGGTCGAGATCCTCAATCTCCGGCCTCCGGAAATCGCCGCCGCCTTCTCGCGCGGCGACATCGACGCCGCTTATGTCTGGGATCCGGCGCTCGGCCAGATCAAGACGACGGGCAAGGTGGTGGTGGATTCCTCGCAGGTCGCCGCCTGGGGCGCGCCGACCTTCGACGCCTGGATCGTGCGCACCGACTTCGCCGAAAAGAACCCGGAAGCGGTGCGCGACTTCGTCAAGGTGACGGGCGCGGCATATGCCGAGTTCCTCGCCAAGCCCGAAGCCTGGTCGGTATCGTCGCCGCAGGCGGCCGCGATCGCCAAACTCACCGGCGCCAAGCTGGAAGAAGTGCCGCAGCTGCTCAAGGGCTATGT
>NZ_RZPL01000536.1:0-4099 GCF_004022805.1 Mesorhizobium sp. M7A.F.Ca.CA.002.04.1.1
GACCAGCGGATAGCTATCGGTCTGCAGCCGCTGTTCCCCAGGCGTCGACGGCGCAAGCACGTTCATATCCTTCTTGCGGTCGCTCACGTCGAGCGCCGGCGGTTCGTCGAAATCCGTCGAGATGTCCCTGAGCGGCGGATAGATCGTCGCCCAGTAGGCGGCGACGCCGTAGGGTGCGAGCACCAGCAGCGCCAGCAGCGCGCCGACCGTCAGGTCGCGACCGCCGCGGTCGCCGAAATTCCAGAGCCGCGAAAAGGCAAACCCGGCAAACAACAGCGCCATCGCCGCCAGCAGCGCGACAATGCCGAGCACCCACAGAAAGACAGGTGTTTCGACGAGATCGAAGCGATGGCCGACAAAGACCGTCAGCAGCAGCACCAACGAAAAAGCGGCCGTGCGCCGCGACCATCCGGCCGCCCTCGACGTTTGCCGTTCAGGAATACTTGCCATCGATTGCCGCACCACCCCAACCCGAACGGAGACTTAGAACCTTTTTGCGATGCCATGAAGCCGAAACATGCGACATCGCGTCAATCCGTCGGCAGGCGATAATCCTTGAACTGCTGGCGCAAGGTGATCTTCTGGATCTTGCCGGTGGCGGTGTGCGGAATTTCACCGACGAAGGCGACATCGTCCGGCATCCACCATTTGGCCACCTTGCCGTCCATGAAGTCGAGAATATCAGCCTTGCTCGGTTCCTTGCCCGGTTTGCGGACGACGACCAGCAGCGGCCGTTCGCCCCATTTCGAATGGTGGACGCCGATGGCTGCCGCCTCGGCGACATCGGGGTGACCGACAGCCAGGTTCTCGAGGTCGATGGTCGAAATCCATTCGCCGCCGGACTTGATGACGTCCTTGGCACGATCGGTGATCTGCATATAGCCGCCCGCGTCGATGTGGGCGACGTCGCCGGTATCGAACCAGCCGTCCCCGTCGAACTGCTCCACGCCGGCGCCGCCATAATAGGCACGGGCAACGGCCGGCCCACGCACTTTCAGGCGGCCAAATGTCTTGCCGTCCCAGGGTTGCGCATTGTTGTCGTCGTCGGTCACCTTCATTTCGACGCCGAACGGCGGATAGCCCTGTTTCTGCTGGACATCGAGCCGGGCTTCGCCCTCAAGACCAGCATAGTCCGGCTTCAGGGTGCACAGCGTGCCGAGCGGCGACATTTCGGTCATGCCCCAGGCATGGATGACCTGGACATCGTAGTTCTGCTGAAACTTCGTCATGATCGCGCGCGGGCAGGACGAGCCGCCGATGACGACCTTATTGAGATAGGGAAGCTTCTTGCCGGTCTCCTCCAGATGCTGCAGCAGCATCATCCAGACGGTCGGCACGGCCGCACTGAAGGTCACCTTCTCGGTATCGAGCAGTTCATAGATCGAGGCGCCGTCCATCTTGCAGCCGGGCATGACCAGCTTGGCGCCGATCATCGGCCCGCTCTGGCCAAGGCCCCAGGCATTGGCGTGAAACATCGGCACGACAGGCAGGATCGTGTCGCGCGACGACAACCCCATGGCGTCGGGCATGGCGGCGATCATGGCGTGCAGCACGTTCGAACGGTGGCTGTAGACGACGCCCTTGGGATCGCCCGTGGTCCCGGAGGTGTAACACATGCCTGCGGCGGTGCTTTCGTCGAAGGTCTTCCAGGCGAAGTCGCCATCCGCCTCGTCAAGCCACTCTTCATAGGCGACCACATTGGGCAACGTCGTCTGCGGCATGTGTGCCTTGTCGGTCAGCACGATCACCTGTTTCAGCGACTTGACGGCGCCGGCGATCTTCTCGAGCAGCGGCACGAAAGTCAGGTCGACGAAGACTGCCTTGTCCTCGGCATGGTTCATGATCCAGACGATCTGCTCGGGAAACAGCCGCGGATTGAGCGTGTGGTAGATGGCGCCGATGCCCATGATGCCGTACCAGGCCTCGATGTGGCGGGCGGTGTTCCAGGCCAGCGTCGCGATGCGGTCGCCCAACCCATAGCCGTCGCGCTCCAGCCGCTGGGCGACCTTCAGGGCGCGACGATGGATGTCGGCGTAGGTGGTGCGCACGATCGGCCCTTCGATCGAGCGTGACACGATCTCGCGCATGCCATGCTGCCGCTCGGCATTGTCGATGAGCTTATGGCAAAGCAGCGGCCATTCCTGCATCAGTCCCAGCATTCGGTCCTCCCTCACGCTTTTGCGTTGTGCTTTTTGTCCCATTGTGGAGCGAACCGACGGATTGTCCAGCCGCCAATACGGCCGAGCACTGCATTGGGAACAACCGCCACAATCCGGCCATCGTCGGCGTTAAGCTTCGTTAACGGGCAAAGGGGTGCGATTGGCGACTGAAAGAGGTTCGCATGGACGCGCAGCTCGACGACAAGGCTCTCGAGAGTACGCTTGCCGAAAGTCTGGCCGATCTGGTGCCGGACACAAAGACTGTTTCCGAAGATGAATTTGTTGAAGTTGTCGGCGGCGCGCTGGAAGCGGTCGGCGGCACGTTGCTGTTCAAGATGTGCGTCCAGAACCAGGGCGAGGACCAGCACGTCGCAGCCGCGTCAGTCGGCGATGGCGGAAACCGCCAGTTCCTGCTGCTCACCTTGCCGACCGGCGGTGGTTCCCTGAAGGTCGAGACCGTATCGAGAAGCAGCAACCCGGTCGCCGGTATTGCTGCCGCCTATGCGGGTCTCATGGACGTGTTCAAGGCCGCTGCCTGACAGCTGACGACAAGTATCGAGGATATTCGGAGGCGCGATCCGGCAGTGCCGGCCTGGGCAGGTGTTTGCGTGTTGCATGGCGACGGCAGGCCTTGAACAATGCGTTTGCGCGACACATCTCAAAGTCGACGCAAGGAGAGCCGCCGCATGGATCAGATCGCCAACCCCGCACCCGGTTTCCAACGCAACCCGGACAAAATCATCACCATCGAGCCCTATGCCGGCACCGTTACCGTGCGCGCCGGAGACGTGGTCATCGCTTCAACAGCGAAGGCCAAGGTGCTGACCGAAGCTCCCTATCCGGCGGCCTTCTACATTCCGTTCGCCGACATCGATTTCGGCAAGCTTGGCCGCACCGACCACTCGACCCATTGCCCCTACAAGGGCGATGCAAGCTATTGGAGCGTGCTGCCTGCCGGCGAGACCGGCCAGAACGCCATGTGGGCCTATGAACGGCCTTTCGACGAGATGGCTGAAATCGGCAACCACGGCGCATTCTACGCCAGCAAGGTCACGATCGAAGCCAAACCGGACTGAGCCAACGCCGAAGCGGGATACGCTCGGCTGGCCACTCACTCCGTGGTGCCGTTATTGCCGATGCCCTCGGCATCGTCGAGCCGCACAAAGGTCAAGCCCTTGGCCTTGAGCGCCAGCAGCCCCTGCACCACGCCTTCGCCTGCCGCATGGGTCGGCTGGTTGATATGCGAGATAATGACGTCGCCGTCCTTGGCCGCCGCGATGCGCCGCGCGGTTTCCTTGGCGCCGAGCAAGGAGCCGCCGTCGCCGTTTATCGAGAATCCCGCGACCTTGAAGCCAAGCTTGCGGATCATGGCGATTGCCGACGGGCTGTATTCGGCGGTTGCGCCACGAAACCATTTCGGCGCCGGCTCGCCGGTCCCGGCAAGAGCGGCGGCCCCCGATTCGACCTCGGCCAGCACCGCATCCGGGCTGCCGGCGCTGCGGATGCCGTAGATTTTCCGCGGCGTGTCGACCGCCGGGATGTGGTGACCGCCGTGATTTTCCAGTTCGAACAGATCGGGATGCGCCCGCATGATCTCGACGGCGGCGGCGTTTCGCTTCAGCCAGATGCCGGTCACGAAAATGGTGGCGGGGATCTTGTTGTCCACCAGCGCCGAAAGGATCCGGCTGTCGGTCTGTCCGCCGCAGGCATCGAGCGTGAGTGCCACACGGCCGGCGCCGCTCGCCTGCGGCCTGATGTGCAGCGTCGGCTCGACGAGCGGCGCGGCATGGCCGGCGGATGCCATCGCCAACGACATGGCGATCATCCAGAGATTTTTTTGCAGCAGGCGCATCAAACCGATTTCCTGACCCGTCATTTCAAGCAGGCATCCCAAAGACCCGCATGAAGGCGGAAATCAGGATGATGCATAGCAGAAAAGC